>NZ_JALBWO010000054.1:0-260726 GCF_050026815.1 Rhodanobacter ginsengiterrae
CGGCGAGAGCGGATGTGTTCGAATACATCGAGCGGCACCACAACCCAAGGATGCGGCGAAGAACCGCAAGGCAGGATTTGAAGTTTTCCACCCTTTCACAACCGTCCGTGATTTCGGGGTAGAACCCAACTCCACTTCTTTAAAGATGCGATTCATCACCTTGTGAACGTGACTGAAGAAGATCTGAGGTACGGGGATGACAAAGCGGTCATCGGCTTGAAGCCCTGAGAACTCCCAAACAGGGTTGTCTAGGAAAATTCGATCTATGGCTTCGTCGCCCTGAGCAACGGGAGCAACAGTGGTGGCGACGAGCACCTTGGAGACAACGTCGGCTGCTATGCCAGTCCGTTCGGAGATCTCCTCCACCGATATGTACGCCAGCACCGACATCCGAAAATCCGAATGCGCCATCAATCTAGCTTGGACATCTCGCCGATCCACCCCGTTCGGCATACGCTCAATGAACTCGTCAGGAGTTCCAACTAGGTCCGTGTGCTCGCGGTAGTAGGCGTAAACAGCGGCCTCCGCTGTATCAGCAAGCATGACATGTCGCATGCGACTCATCCGCTTCGAATATTGCTCCTGCCTAAGCTCGCCAAGCGACCGATATATGCCGATAACATCAGAACAACGAAAACCGAACGTCGCAAACAAGTCTCCATCAAGCGCTGAATAAAGCTCCAAGGACAGCCCAACAACGCTGTCGTAGTAGCCCCAGTTGCGAACAATTTGCGTGTGTAGCCGCATACGCTCTTGGAGTGCGAGGACAGCATGCTGTTCCTCGTCTCGGGACACGCCCATCTGGTTCATTCGAACGGATGCAAATGCTTGGCGAGCAATCTTCAACGCGTCTACGACGTCCCCGGTCACTTCTGGCCCGACGATATTTCGCCCCCAGTTGTCCGCCGCAACACAAGCCATCAATCCCAGAAGAAACTCGATATCCGCCTGCTGGACGTCTGGCAGAAACGAACGATCACGGACATGGTCGTCACCCACTGCAACATACATTGCCCATCCGGATATCGTCATGACGAGCTCGACCGGATCGAACGTCGTTATAGCTTCTCGGAGTTGGCGAATTGCTCCTGGAAGCTGAGCACCCGCCTTATGGGCCTCCTTTATCGCCGACTTGCGCATCCGCCGCTTTTCTTTCCCCGAGATCACCCTTGTAACGTATCCAGTTGGAGTCCCATTCTTAAGGCGGCCCGGACGTTGCTTTTTTTGGCGCTTACGTCGAGCCATGGACGACATCCTTTGCACCCAAGAGGAAGAACAGAGTCAGTTCACTTTCTCACGACGGTAGACGCCACCGCAGGAACCAGGATCAGAGTTTTTTTGAGCTCAGTTTTTTTTGGACTCGTCACCGAATCGAGTTTTTCTTGAGTTAAGCCGTACCACGAAGTGGTGTCGATTGGGCCGCATGCTAATAGAGTATCTTGGTCACCTTCGCGACACCATCTATCAAATCTTTCACCTGTTCCGCAGTTGGTTCCGACGTCTTGTTGTGATCACACAGATTCCGGATATCAGCGAGATGTTGATTGAAGCGCCACTGCGGCACGTCAATAACGTCAGCCCCTTTCAGCGATTCATTGAAGTCAGCAATGGTCGGATGTTTTTTTGCGATCTTGACCCTGTGATTCTCACAGACTTGGCCGAGGTGTTTTTCAAGAACGACGCCAGCAACGGCGCCGGCAGCTCTATAAAATTTGTTCTTGAGCAGCTCCCGAGCTGCGTCGACCTCGGAGTCGAAGAGATCAGCTTGTACAAGCTGCTTGATTTCGAAGAGAGTGCTCTCGAAGCGACGCTTGATAGAGCGAGCGATAGCGAGCTGCTGTTCGAGGTGAGAAATTGCCGACTTTGGATCGGCAAGAACCTCGCCAAGGCGACTAATACGCAGACCCTGAAGCGCGTCTTCAATCCGATAATTTTCGAAGCCGATGTCTTTACGCCCTTTAGGCTTCTCATAGAGGCGCACGAAGTCTTGAGCTCGATCAGGTAACAGTTGTTTGATGAGCGTCAAGGCTTCGGAATACCACGGCTGATACGCCATCTTGAACTGCGGGATTTCTTTAATGAAATCCTTAGCCTTCTTTTTGTCTCCACCAAACTTCTCAAGTACAGCTTCTTCGAACTCATCGCCATATGCGTCGAGGGCAAGAGCACTGTGTACTTGTCCTCCGTCCTTGATCAGGCGGTCGAGGTCATCCTTGTATCGCTCCAGATTTGACGCCACGAATGCTTGCTCCTTTTCAACGCAGCCCAACTACTAACCTATCAATGACTTAAGTGATCTTAAAACTCGACGCAATCAAACCGCCGATCCGCCTCGACCTCGGCCTCATAATCCACATCCCCCCGATCAAACCCGAACAACTTCAAAAACTCGTGCTTGTACCCCGCGTAGTCGGTGATCTCACGCAGGTTCTCGGTGGTGACCGCAGGCCAGATCGTCTGGCAGGGAACCTGCACGTCGTCGCGCAGCTCCCAGTCGTCCAGCCGCAGGCGGCCTTCATCATCCAGCGCCGGAGCCGCGCCATCTGCCCGGTACAGCCGGTCATGGAACAGGCGGTTGGCCTGTTCGATCGGATTCTCGTGGATGCCCTTCTGCTTCATGATCTTGAAGGCGATCGACACGTACAGCGGGATCACCGGGATGGCGGCGCTGGCCTGGGTGACGACGGACTTCATCACGCCGACGTAGGCTTCGAGGCCGGGGTGGCGGCTGCGCAGTTGCTTGGCGGTGTTGTCCAGGTGCTGCTTGGCCTGGCCCAGGGTGCCGTGCCAGTACATCGGCCAGGTGATCTCGGTGCCGATGTAGCTGTAGGCAATCGTCTTGGCGTGGTCGGCGAGCACGCCGGCGGCGCTCAGCGCGTCGATCCACAGCGCCCAGTCCTCGCCGCCCATCACGGTGACGGTGTCCTTGATTTCCTGCTCGGTGGCCGGCTCGACGGTGGCCTCGATCACGGTGTCCTTGTTGGTGTCGACCGAGGTGTTGTGGAACGGCTCGCCGATGGTCTTCAGCGCCGAGCGGACCAACTCGCCGGTGTCCGGCATCTTGCGCACGGGCGAAGCCAGCGAGTAGACCACCAGGTCGATCGGGCCGCCGAGGTCGTTCTTGATGATCTCGATCGCCCTGGCGCGGGTTTCGTGCGAGAACGCGTCGCCGTTGATCGACTTGGCGATCAGGCCGGCCTGCTTGGCGGCCTTGTCGAAGGCCGCGGCGTTGTACCAGCCGGCGGTGCCAGTCTTCTCCGGGCTGCTGGGCTTTTCGAAGAACACGCCGAGCGTGGCGGCGCCGTAGCCGAACGCGGCGGTGATGCGCGAGGCCAGCCCGTAGCCGGTGGAGGCGCCGATCACCAGCACGCGTTTGGGTCCCTTGGCCTTGTCGTGGCCGGCGGCCTTGGTGATCTCGATCTGCTCGAGCACGTTGCGTTCGCAACCCACCGGGTGGGCGGTGACACAGATGAATCCACGGACTTTGGGCTTGATGATCACTCGCTGCTCCTGCGGCTGTTTCGGCAATTCGCCATAGTAACCAAGCGGGGCAGCCATGCGCTGCCGTAGGGACGGTTTGGCGCCCATGCGACGGATCCTGTCCGGGCTGGAAGCTGGAAAGCGTTTCATTCCAATGCATTCAACTCGCTGTTGCACGGTGAATGATTGAGCCAAGGTCAAGAGCTTTACCCCCTCCTGGCCTCCTCCTGCGACCGAAGGAAGTCCCTTTGGGGCAAGCAGGGGGAGGAACAAGAGCGCGAGCAGCCGGTTTGTGCGTTGATCAATGGGCCGTCGAAAGCGGCACCGACTGAAGTGCCATCACCAGCTCACGGACTTGCTCGACATCGCTGCGCAGCTCGCCAGCTTGCATGTCGCCAAGCAGCGGTCGCCGATGCTGCATGCCGGAAGGCAACTGGTATTTGGCGGAGGCGTGGAATTCGCGCGCGCCGGTGGCCGCTGCCAAGGCGGCGAGGTTCTGCGCGGTGATGCCGGCGCCGGGCATCACGACGATACGATCCCCGGCTTGCTGGACGAGTTCACGGATCAGTGGGCTGCCTTCGAAAGCGCTGGCCTGCGCGCCTGAGGTCAGGATGCGCTGGCAGCCGAGCGCCACGATGTCTTCCAGCGCTTGCGCGGGATCGCGGCTGAGGTCGAAGGCGCGGTGGAAGGTGACGCCGAGTCTGCCGGCGGCGGCGATCAGCGGGCGGCAGCGCGCGCTGTCCACCCTGCCATCGGCATCGAGCACGCCGAGCACCACGCCGTCGCAGCCCAGCGCCACGCAGGCTTCGATGTCGCGCCGCATGGTTTCGCACTCGAGGTCGCTGTAGAGGAAGTCGCCGGCACGCGGGCGGATCAGCACGTGCAGCGGAATGTGCAGGCGTTCGCGGGCCAGCGCGATCTGCGCCTGCGACGGGCTGAGGCCGCCCAGCTCCAGCGCGGTGCACAGTTCGACCCGCCCTGCTCCGCCGGCCTGGGCGGCCAGCGCCGAGGCGACCGAGTTGGCGGCGATTTCCAGTATCACGAGTAGCTCGTGGTGTAGACGCTTTGCGAGGGAATCAGCTTGTCCTGCGTCGTTGCATCGCATACGGCGTAGGCGAAGCCGTGCTGGATCGCATAGGCACCGACTTCGCCGGCGCGGTTCATGGCGAGGAAACCCACCTGGATGGTCTTGGAGGCTTCGCGACGCTTGTTGACGATGCGCATCACCGCTTCCTTGCAGGCTTCGTGCGGCGAGCGGCCCTGGCGCATCAGCTCGACCACCAGGAAGCTGCCGGCGTTGCGGATCACTTCCTCGCCGACGCCGGTGGAGGTGGCGCCGCCGACTTCGCCGTCGACGTACAGGCCGGCACCGATGATCGGGCTGTCGCCGACGCGGCCGCGCATTTTCCACGCCATGCCGCTGGTGGTGCAGGCGCCAGCCAGGCGGCCGTGCGCGTCGAGCGCCAGCATGCCGATGGTGTCGTGGTTGTGGGCACCGCCGGGCATGCCGGGGCTGCCGCCCTTGCCGTAGTCGTGCACTTCGCTGTTGATCGAGGGCTGGTACTTCGCTGTTTTCTGCCACTCGTGCCAGGCTTTTTCAGCTTCCGGTGTCAGCAGTTCCTGCTTCTTGAAACCCTGCTCCAATGCGAACTGCAAGGCACCCTCGCCGACCAGCAGCACATGCGGCGTGCGTTCCATCACCCGCCGCGCCACCGAGATGGGATGCTCGATGTGCTCGATCGCCGCCACCGCGCCGCAGTTGCCGTCGGCGTCCATGATGCTGGCGTCGAGCGTGACGTGGCCATCGCGATCGGGGTAGCCACCCTTGCCGACGCTGTGGTTTCTGAGGTCGGACTCGGGCACCTGCACGCCGGTTTCCACCGCGTCGAGGGCATGGCCGCCCCGGCCGAGGATGGCCCAGGCCGCCTGGTTCGCGGCGATGCCGAAATCCCAGGTGGAGACCACCCGCGCGCCGGTGGCCTTGATGCCGTTGGCGATCGGCGCGGCAGCGAGCTTGCCGCCCCAGCCCAGCATCGACGCGGAAACTCCCAGCAGGGAGGCCTGGAGGAAACGCCTGCGATCAGTCATGACTATCTCCGGCTCGACAAAGCAAAAACCCCGCACAGGATGCGGGGTTTCGTTCTTGCTATGCAACGTTTGCCGGGCAGATCAGGCAGCTTCAACCGCCGACGCCTGGGCGCCCTTCGGGCCCTGGGTCACTTCGAACTGAACGCGCTGACCTTCCTGCAGGCTGCGGAAGCCCTTGGTGTTGATCGCCGAAAAATGGACGAACACGTCCGCACTGCCATCCTCGGGTGCGATGAACCCGAACCCCTTGGCATCGTTGAACCACTTGACCGTACCGAAACTCATTGCGAGAACCTCTGGATACATGGAGTGAGTACGCCAGGTTTATGCGCGGCTGATCCCCCCGGTTCGCCGCCCTGACCGCCGGGAAAATAGCAAGATGTGAAGGCGCATTGCAATACGAAAATGTCGTGTGGGTGCACAAACTCCGCTGGCGGACTTCAGCCCCGCAACAGTTCGGCCAGGATGCGCGGCACCTCGGCGGTGGCGGCGGCCAGGTGGGCGAAGATTTCCTCGATGCTGATTTCCGCCTCGTCGCCGCAACCGGCGGCGAAATTGGCGACCAGTGCCAGGCAGGCGTATGCCAGCCCCAGCTCGCGTGCCAGCACCGCCTCGGGCATGCCGGTCATGCCGACCAGGTCGCAGCCGTCGCGCTTCATGCGGGCGATTTCGGCGCGGGTTTCCAGTCGCGGGCCCTGGGTGGCGCCGTAGCAGCCGCCGTCGATCACCTCGATGCCGGCCTTGCGCGACGCCACCAGCAGATGCTGACGCAGCGATTCGGTATACGGCTCGCTGAAGTCGATGTGCTTCACCTCGGCGCCGTCGACGTCGCAGTAGCTGGTGGTGCGGCCGTGGGTGTAGTCGATCAGCTGGTCGGGCACCACGAGCACCCGCGGGCCCATGTCGCTGCGGATGCCGCCGACCGCGTTGACGCCGAGCACCCGCCGCGCACCCAGGCTGTGCAGCGCCCACAGGTTGGCGCGGTAATTGACCCGATGCGGCGGCAGCGTGTGGCTCTCGCCGTGGCGGGCGAGGAAGGCAATGCGCTTGCCGGCGAACGTGCCGACCACGATGTCGCCGGAGGCCGGGCCGTAGGGTGTGTCCACGCGATGACGCGCGGTGTCTTCCAGGCCCGGGAAGTTGTACAGGCCGCTGCCGCCGATGACGGCCAGGTCGATGGAGGGGTGGTCGGGGTTGGGCATGGTGGTAATCCGTTGCTGATGAGTCTGCTCGCCGGCTCTGCTCGCCGGCCTTGCTCCCTCCCCTGCGCAGCAGGGGAGGGTTGGGGTGGGGTCGCTCTTGGTGGGGTGGGAAGGCCAGATCAAAAGCTTCACCCCCTCACCTGAAGGACTCCCTGCGGTCGCCAACCTCCCCCTGCGACCGAAGGAAGTCCCTTTGGGGCACGCAGGGGGAGGAGCAAAGCGCGCGCTGCCCTGTTCTCAGGCTTCGTCTTTCAGCGCATAAATCCCCGGCAGATTGCGGCCCTGCTCGTAGTAATCCATGCCGTAGCCGAACACGAAGCGGTCGGGCAGTTCGACGCCGTTGAAGTCCGACGCGACGCCTTCGACCAGGCGGTCGTGCCGCTTGGTGCACAGGCTGGCGATCAGGACTTTCTTCGCGCCGCGCCTGTAGCAGTCTTCGCGCACTTCCTTCAGCGTGTGGCCTTCGTCGAGGATGTCGTCGACCAGCAGCACCACGCGATCGGTCAGCGGCACGATCGGTGCGCGCAGCCAATGCAACTCGCTGCCGGTGGTCTCGCCGCGGTAGCGGGTGGCGTGCACGTAGTCGAATTCCATGTCGGTGCGGATCGCCAGCGCCAGCTGGCCGGCGAAGATCAGCGCGCCGTTCATCACGGTGAGGAACACCGCACGCTCGCCGTCGAGCGCGGCGTCGATGCGCGCACCCATGTCGGCAATCACCGGCTCCAGCGCGTCGCGCCCGTACAGCAGGTCAGCCTGCGCCAGCGCGTCGGCGAGGGAGTGGGTTGCAGTGTTCATGCGGCTCCTTGATCGGCATGCAGCGCCGTGATGCGCGCAACGAAGCGGTCGCGCTGTGGATTGTCGATGAGGCCGGCCCAGCTCGGGCCGATGGCGCCGCGCAGTGCGGCCAGGAAGGATGGCATCGCGGCGAGGTCGGCCGGCATCGCGGCGATGGCTTCGTCGACCACCTCGGGGAAGCAGGCCAGCACCAGGTCGCAGCCGGCATCCAGATGCGCGCGCACCCGCTCGCCGACCGTGCCGGCCGCACCGGCGGCGGCCATGCTGATGTCGTCACTGATCACCACGCCGGCAAAGCCCAGCTCGCCACGCAGGATCTGTTCGATCCAGATCTTCGAATAGCCGGCGGGCTGGCTGTCCACGGCGGGATAGATGACATGCGCCATCATCACCGCCTCGACGCGCGCCTCGATGCATTCGGCGAACGGGCGCAGGTCGTCATGGCGGATCTGCGCCAGGCTGCGCGGGTCGATCGCCGCCACCTTGTGGGTGTCGCCGACCACCGAACCATGCCCCGGGAAATGCTTGAGCACCGCGGCCATGCCGCCCAGGTGCATGCCGCGCACATAGGCCTGGCCCAGCTCGCCGGCCACGGCCGGATCGGCGTGAAACGCGCGCAGGCCGATCGCCGCGTTGCCGCGGGCCAGATCGACCACCGGCGCGAAACTGAAATCGACGCCGCTGGCACGCAGCTCGCTGGCCATCACCCAGGCGTGCTCCTCGGCCAGCCGGATCGCCTCGGCCGGATCGCGGTCGTACACCGCGCCGATGGTCGCCAGCGGCGGCAGCCGGGTGAAACCGTCGCGGAAGCGCTGCACCGGCCCGCCTTCCTGGTCCACCGCAATCAGCAGATGATCGCCACCGACTTCGCGGATCGACTCGCACAAGGCGATAAGTTGTTCGCGCGATCGATAGTTGCGCGCGAACAGCAGCACGCCGGCGACGCCGGGGGCGCGCAACCAGGACTTCTCGTGTTCGGCCAGTTCCAGCGCGGCCACGCCGATCATCAGCATGCAGCATCCTCGGCGGCGCGTTCGGCCGGCGACCACTGCCGGTACGGATGCGCGATCAGGTTGACGTTGTAGTAGCGCGTCAGTGCGCTCACCTCGCGGCCCAGCCACGACGGCCGCGGAAACGATGCATCCACCGCAGGCAATTCGACTTCGGCGACGATCAGGCCGTGGTTGTCGCCGTTGAATTCGTCGATCTCGAACAGCACGCCCTCGACGCGGACATGGTGGCGGATCTTCTCCAGCACACCGTCGCACAGGCTCGCCAGCATGGCGCGCGCATCGGCCACCGGTATCGGATAGTCGAACTCGGCCCGCGCGATGCCGGGCGTGGCCGCCTTGATGTTGAGCCAGGCCTTGTTGCCCGCCAGGCGTGCCCGCACCGACGCGCGTGCGTGACCTTCGCGCAAGGCCTGCGCGCCGACCACGTAGCCCTGCGCCATCGGCTCGCTGCGCTCGACACTTGCGCGCCAGCTGTCGTCGGCAAGCAGGAATTTTCTTTCGATTTCTATAGCCATGTCACCTCTCGAACAGCGCGATCGATTCGACATGGGCAGTATGCGGGAACATGTCCATCACGCCGGCCGAGGTGAGCCGGAAGCCGTGCTGGTTGACCAGGATGCCGGCGTCGCGCGCCAGCGAGGCGGGATGGCAGGACACGTAGACAATGCGCCGGGTCTGCTTGTGCGGCAGGTACTCCAGCACCTTGTCGGCACCGGCACGCGGCGGGTCCAGCAGCAATTTGTCCCATGGCTGCTTCGCCCAATCGGCGTGGCGCTGGTCCTCGAACAGGTTGGCGACATGGAACTTCGCGTTGTCGATGCCATTGCGCGCGGCGTTTTGCGCGGCACGCTCGACCAGTCCGTGCTCGCCTTCCACGCCGACCACTTCGGCCACCCGACGCGCGATCGGCAAGGTGAAATTGCCCAGCCCGCAGAACAGGTCGAGCACGCGATCGGTCGGCTGCGGGTCGAGCAGCTCCATGGCGCGCGCCATCATCAACTGGTTCATGCCGGCGTTGACCTGGACGAAGTCCAGCGGCTGGAATTCCAGTTCCACGTCGGCAAAACGCGCGTCGTCGCTGGCAATGCGGAACGCCAGCCTCGGCTGCTCCGGCCACAGCGGATGCACGCTGCTGATACCGCCGGGCTGCAGGTAGATCGCGAAACCGTGCTGCTGGCCGAATGCGGTGAGCGCGGCCTGGTCGCGTTCGCTGAGCGGCTGCAGGTGGCGAAACACCAGCGCCATCAGCTCGTCGCCGGCGGCGAATTCGATCTGCGCAATGGTGTCGGCCGCGTCCATCGTGGCGAGCAGTTCGGCCAGCAGGCCGACCTTGGGCCCGAGTGACGGGTGCATCACCTCGCAACGCTGGATCGGGGTGACGAAGCGCGGGTTCTGCTCTTCGCGGAAGCCGACCAGCACGGCGCCCTTTTTCGCCACGTTGCGCACCGACAAGCGACCCTTGCGTCGGTAGCCCCACGGCTCGGCGGTGAGCGGCGGCAGCCATGCCGCCGGCGTGACCTTGCCGATGCGCTCGAAATTCTCCGCCAGCACGCGCTGCTTGGCGGCGATCTGCGAGGGTGCGTCCAGATGCTGCAGCGAACAACCACTGCACAGCGCGAAGTGCTGGCACCGCGGCTCGACCCGGTGCGGCGAGGCGCTGAGCACCTCGACCACGTCCGCTTCGTCGAAATGCCGATGGCGCTTGCGCAACTTCGCGATCACCTGCTCGCCGAGCAGCGCGCCGCTGACGAAGACCGTCTTGCCGTCGATCCGGGCCACGCCGCGACCATCGTGGCCGAGGTCGGTGATGTGGGCTTCGAAGGGCTTGGGCGAAACGGAATTGGATCGGGACATGGCGTCGCGTTGGCTGAGGGCTGGCCGCCGATTATCCCAGATCGGCCAGCCTCACGCCCCGCGACGCCCTGCCCGGCTCATTTTTTCTGCCAGGCGCCGGAAGCATCCTGGTAATACCAGCCGGCGCGCGCCTTCTCGATCCAGCTCTTGGCGAAGGTGGCGCGGATCCGCGCTTCCCACTCCGGGTGATTGTTGGCGTTGGCAATTTCGCGATACAGCGCGGTGCGGTCGCGGTTCTCGTCGGCCACGCTGGCATTGGCCTGCGCGCGGGCGCTCAGCGGCACCTTGGCGGCGTCGCGCATGGCGACCATGCCATCGCGGGTGAAGCCCACCGCGCCACTGTCGAGCAGCTCGCCCAGCGCGCCCTGGAAGCGCGCATGCATGCGCGCGCGGATCGCCTCGGTGGCCGCGGTCTGGATGCGGATGTCCGGCACGTCGCCGGCATGGGCGGCCGGCACCAGCAGGTCGAGCAGCATCGCCGACGGCTGCGGTCCGCCATTGCCGGCTTCCGGCTTGGGCGTCTTCGGCGCGGGTGCCGCCGGAGTGGCCTGGTCCAGCACGTGGCCGATGAACTGGTCGGCGGCCTTCTGCGCGGCGGCCTCGGGGAAATACACGTTGATCGTGACGCAGCCGACCAACGCCACGGCCAGTGAGGTCAGGATGACGTAGACGCGCTTGCGCATGATGAACTCCAGTAGTGATGGGGGATGGATGGGTGGCAACCCGCCCGGCTCAGCGGATCTGCGGGGCTTCCCCGTGGATGGCGTCCTGCAGACGCTGGACCAGGGTTGGCCAGTCGACCTGGCTTTGATGGCCGATCACCTGCAGTCGCGGCAGGCCGCTGCCTTCGACGATAGTGTAGCCGTCGCCGGTGGCGTCCAGCCCGCTCATCCGGCAGACCGTGCCCTGCAAGGTGCAATTGAGGCCGATGCGTTTGTAGCCGAAGGTCTTGAACAGCTTCAGCACGGCGCCCTGCAGGCCGGCGGCGATGCCGCCACCACCTACCGAGGTGAGGTTGTTCACCGCGCGCTGGCTGATCCGGCCGCCTTCGCCGGCCAGCAGGCTGGCCTTGAACGCCACCGGCGTCCAGTTGACCAGGCGCAGCTGGTCGATCGAACCATCCAGCGGTCCGGTGATGCTGCCGAAATCGAACACGCTGGTGATCGCGGCCAGGTCCAGTTGTTTCAGCGCGATGTCGCCGGTCAGCACGGGCGTGGCGCCGAACGGCTGCTGCAGCGACAGCCGGGTGATGTCGACAAAGCCACCGAACAGGTTCGCCGACAGTCCGCCGTCCAGCTCGAAGCGATCGTCGACCCAGCGCAGCGAGGGGATCGCGCCACCGAGCGTGCCGGGGAACGCCGGCCAGCCCATGGCCTTGCTGAAGGCGGTCATGTCGACGCCGGTCACCACCATCGACGCGGCCAGCCGCTGACCTCGTGCCGCGGCCGGCCGCCAATCCAGCTGGCCGATCTGCAATTGTCCCTGCAACACCGGGATCTGCAGCGGCTGCTGCAGGGCCAGCATGCCGGCGCGGCTCTGCCAACGCGACTTGGCCGCGCCGTTGGGTACCCGATAGAACTGCAGGCTGCGCCAGGCCAGGCTGGTGGCCGGACGCTCGCCATCCAGTGCCCAGTCGAGCCCGCCTTGCAGGCCATCGACCGCCAGATGGCCGTCGGCATCGGCCAGGTCGATGCCGTCGGCATTGAACGCGAAACTGTGCGGACCGTCCGCGCGCAAATCCAGGCTGGCATTCAGCTGCCCGTCGATGCGCATGTCGCGCAGGCCCAGCGAACTCAGCCAGGCCTGACCATAACGCTGGTAGGCGGCCGGGAAACTGGCATGCAGACGATCCAGCCGCAAGCTGTTGAGCTCACCCTTGGCATCGAACGCGAGCGCGCCATCGAGTTGCAGGGCATCGGCATCGTTCACCCGCAAGCGGCTCAGTTCGAACGCGCCGTGCTGGGCATTCGCATGCAGACCGATCTGCACCGGATGATCCGGCAGCTTGGCGTAGAGCGGACCCAGCAGCAGTTCGCCGCCGCGCAGGCTGGCATCAAGGTCGATGCTGGCCGGGCCGCTGGTGGTATCCAGACTGTAGCGGCCGCTGCCATTCAGGCCTTGCCCGGCCAGGGTGCCGGCAGGCGTGTCGAAGCCGGTATCGGTCAGGGTGAACTCGCCCGAGGACTGCAGGCCCTGGTCGCGCAGGTCCAGCGCCAGTTCGGCGGTGAGCTTGCCCGCGGTGGGGCGTCCTGACCACACCGTGCCAAGCAGGCCGTGGAGCCAGCCGGTGGGCAGATTGTCCACGCTGATCTGCGCGTGGGTGGGCTGGTCCAGCGGCAGCCAGGCGCTCGCCTTCGCCTTGCCTTGCTGGATGTCGACCAGCAGGGTATTGGCCGCTGCACTGACCTGCACGTTCACGTGGGCATCGCTCAGCGCGCCGCCGGGGGCATCGGCCAGACGCACCTTGCCGTCCAGCGTCCAGCGCAGGTGGACATCGCGTTGCAGGTTGCCATCGACGCTCAGGCCCAGCCGTCGCCAGCCCATTGCCGGAATATCCGCCTGGGCCGCGTTCATCTGCAGGTGCAGCCCGCCGCCGGCGTCCTCGCCGATGCGCAGCGTCACCGTCTGCAGGTGGATGCCTGGCGCCTTGATCGACTTGGCCGTCAACAGCACGTCTGCCCGTGCAGGCAGCGCCCAGCCGATGCACAGCAGCAGGCAGCAACAGAGCAGCAGATGGCTTGAAGTCGGGCGCATGTCAGGCCATTCTGCCAAATCAAGATGAACGATATGGAATTCGTCATGATCAGCGACCTCGCCAGCGCCGCCTCCGAACCCGACAACCTGCCCCGCCCGCGCGTACTGGTGGCCGATGATGACCCGGGCAGCTGCCGATTCCTGTGCGATGGACTGGCCTCGATGGGCGCCGATGCGGAAGCGTGCATGGACGGCCAGGCCGCGCTGGCGCGGGCCGGCAGCGAATCGTTCGACCTGCTGCTGCTGGACTGCCGCATGCCCGGTGCCGGCGCGCTGCAGATCCTGCAGGCGCTGCGCGACGACGTGCAGGCACGCTCGGCCGACAGCATCGCGGTGGCCACCAGCGCCGAACTGGCACCCAGCGATCGCCGGGCGCTGCTCGACGCCGGCTTCAGCGAGGTGTTGCTCAAACCCTGCGGGCTGACCGAGCTGCGTCGGGTGCTGGCGCTGGTGCCGATGGACGAGCGCGGCGCCAGCGTGCTGGATGACCAGGCCGCGCTGAACACCACCGGCGACGCCACCACCATGCGCGCCTTGCGCTCGCTGCTGCGCGAGGAGCTGGTGTTGCTGCAGCAGGACCTCGACACGCTGAGCCTCGATCGGGTCAACTTCAGCGACCGCCTGCATCGCCTGCGTTCTTCCTGCGGTTTCTGTGGCGCCAGCGCGCTGTCGCGACAGACGATGCTGCTGCAGCAGCAACTGCTGCAACGCCAGGCCAGTGCCGCCGCGCTGACCCGGTTTCGCCAGACCTTGCTGGCCACCTTGCAGGCACTCGGCTAGTCGGCCGGAAGCGGAGGCAGCGGCTCCGCCGGCGCCGGCTCGGAGCCCGACGGGCGTCGGGACACCGCCATCGCCAGCACCCGCCAGGCGCGCAGTTCGCCGCCACCCAGATGGAAGCGGACGACCCCGCGAACCATGTCGCGCAGCGCCTTCAGTCCGCTGGCATCGGGCATGCGGTCCTCTTCCAGCGCCAGCAGGTCGCCGCCGCGAATCGCATGCGGACTGCCGGCAGCGCAGCGCACCGCACCCTGCTCGACCTCGTAGCGATAGCTCGCCTGCGCGTCCAGCGGCTCGCCGGAGACCGCGTCGTACTGCAGCTGCAGGCCGTAACCGGTGGACTCCAGCAGATCGCGCTCGAACCGGCGCAGGGTCCAGGCCAGCGACGGATCCGTGGCCAGCCGTTGCAGGGTCAGCGCGTAGGCATCGAACAGCGCTGGCGAAGGGTCCTGCCGTCCGGTAAGACGGACCACCAGCTCGTTGAGATACAGCCCGGCGAGCCCGGCATCGCCGCTCAGGCGCGTGGGCGTGCCGACGGACTCGACCGCCGTCAAGGTGGCCATCTCGCCGCGCAGCAGCAGGTCCATGCGCAACGGCTGGAACGGCTCCAGTTGGGCTCGCTTGAGCCGCGCCCGTTCGCCGCGCACACCGCGCGCCACCACGCCGAGCCGGCCATGCTCGCGGCTCAGGCATTCCAGCAGCAGCGACGTCTCGCGATAAGGACGCGCGTGCAGGACGTAAGCGGGCTGCTGTTCGATGCGCATGGAAAATCAGAAGTGAGGTGAGAGGAGTGAGAAGTGAGAGAAAAGCGGGAAGGTAACAGCGGTCGTTAGCCTTTCTCTCACTTCTCACTCCTCCTTTCTCACTCCTCGCTCTAATCCGTATAGCCGAACTTCTTCAGCATGTTCTCGTCGTCGACCCAGCCTTCGCGCACCTTCACCCACAGCTTCAGGAACACCTTGCGTTCAAACATGCGTTCCATGTGCCGCCGGGCCGCACTGCCGATCGCCTTGAGCTGGACGCCGCCGTTGCCGATCACGATCGCCTTCTGGCCATCGCGCTCGACCCAGATGATGGCGTGGATCTCGGCGATTCCGTCGGGGCGGTCGCTGAACTGCTCGATTTCCACGGTGGTGGCGTACGGCAGTTCCTGGTCGAGCCGCAGCATCAACTGCTCGCGCACCATTTCGGCAGCCAGGAAACGCTCGCTGCGATCGGTGACCTCGTCTTCGCCGTACACCGGCGGCTGCACCGGCAGGCGCTTGAGGATCGCCTGCTCCAGTTCCTTCAGGCCCTGCTTCTTCAGCGCGCTGACGTAGTGGATCTCGTCGTAGCTGTGCGTGGCCACCAGTTCGGACACGAACGGCAGCATCACCGTCTTGTCCTTGTTGAGGTCGACCTTGTTGATCACCAGCAGGCGCGGCGAGGACTGCTCGACCAGGGCGGCGTACAGCGCCTCGTCCTCATCGGTGAAGCGACCGGCCTCGATCACCTGCACCACCAGGTCGACGTCGCTGATCGCCGAGCGTGCGGCGCGATTCAGGCTGCGATTCATCGCACGCTTGGCGCCGCGGTGCAGGCCGGGCGTGTCGACATACATGATCTGCCCGGCCTCGCTGGTGTTGATCCCCAGGATGCGATGGCGGGTGGTCTGCGGGCGCGGACTGATGATCGACAGGCGGAAGCCGATCAGCGCGTTGAGCAGGGTCGATTTGCCCACGTTGGGGCGTCCGGCCAGCGCGACCATGCCGCAGCGGAAATTCTCGTGCGGCAGGATGCCGCCGGCGGGGTCCAGTTCGTGCTTCATGACTGATGGTCTCGACAAGTCGGATGGCAAGTGTAGTGCTTCGCCGCAAACGGCAAGCGGGTGACGACGCCGAACCCGCCGCATGGCTGGGTCGGGACCGCGTCTGCAGCGGGAAAACGGCGTCAGGCGGAGCGCTGCTGCTCCAGCAGCTGGTTCAGCACCATCTCGGCGGCGTCCTGCTCGGCCGCGCGCCGGTTGCCGCCGTGGGCCTCGGCGATGAACGCCATCGGCTCGACGATGGTGCAGCTGACGTCGAAGGTCTTGGCATGGTCTTCGCCGTGACTGGCCACCAGCTCGTACTGGGGCAACGGCCAGCCCTTGGCCTGCAGCCACTCCTGCAGCCGCGTCTTGGCGTCTTTCGATGAACGCCGCAGCGCGGTGATCCGCTCGGCGAACAGCCCGCGCACGGTATCGCGGCAGGCGTCGAAACCGCCGTCGAGATAGACCGCGGCGATCGTGGCCTCGAACGCGTCGGCGAGGATTGATTCGCGGCGGAAGCCGCCGCTTTTCAACTCGCCCGGGCCGAGCTGGAGTTCGTCGCCCAGCTCCAGTTCACGCGCCACCACGGCCAGCGCCTGGCCGTTGACCAGCTGCGCGCGCAACCGCGACAACTCGCCCTCGCTGGCCTTGGGGTGAGCCTCGTACAGCATCTCGGCGATGATCGCGCCGAGCAGCGCGTCACCGAGAAATTCCAGCCGCTCGTTGTTCGGCTTGCCGATACTGCGGTGGGTCAGCGCCAGTCGGGCCAGCGCCGGATCCTGGAAGCGGTAATTCAGTTCCAAAAGTTACTCGCCCACGTTGCCCTGCAGCGGAATGCTTTTCGAGAAGTGCAGCAGCAGGTCGATGTTGTACATGAACGGGATGTCCTTGTCGTAGGCCACCTGCAGCTGGCTGGCGCCACCAGCGTCCTTCTTGATGGTGATGTCTTCCGGACGGACCACCGCGTCATCCACGTACTGGAAATCCATCTTGCGCAGCAGATCGCGACGGATCTCGTCCAGCGACTTGCCGGTGGTTCCCTCGCTGGCGAGCTGCTCCATCGCCTTGACCACGCCACCGTACTCGGAATACGACGGCACCAGCTTCATCGCCATGTAGGCAAAGAAGCCGAACACCGCCAGGATGAACAGGAACCCGACCAGGGTGACGCCCGTCTGTTTCGATTTCATAGTCCCCTCGCTATGCCGCTTCAAACGGCGTGCCTTGCATGGATGATGATGACCTGTGCAGCGCCCGGTGTCCCCGCGCCGGCGTGCCGATTATGCCTGCGGATTCTCGCACTGTTGACGCCTGCATGTGCGAGGGTTCGATCCGGTCACGCTTTGACCCGCCGGCCTTCAGTGGATGACCGTACCGATCCGCGAGAAGTCCACGCCGCCGGTACCCCAGCCCTTCCAGCTCATCCAGATCAGGAACGCCTTGCCGGCCAGGTTCTGCTCCGGCATGCAGCCCCACCAGCGGCTGTCCAGGCTGTCGTAGCGATTGTCGCCCATCACCAGATAGCAGCCTGCCGGCACCTTGGACGGCACCCGGTCATTGGGGATCGAGTTTGGCGTGTTGTAGGCGGGCATGCGCGCGATCATGTGGTTGACCTTGCCCAGATGCTCGGTCCACACCGTGGCACCCATGTTGAGCATGGTCTCGTCCACCGTGCGGCGGGGATTGCCCACGTAGGGACCGATCACGTCGGCGGTCACCGGCTTGCCGTTGATCAGCAACTCGTCGCCATGCACTTCGATGCTGTCGCCGGGCAGGCCGATCACCCGCTTGATCCAGTTCTGCGACGGCACCGCCGCATGCGGATCGTTGCAGCTCATGTCGCCGCTGCGCACCAGCCTGCCGCCGTCCCGGCACAGATAACCGGGGAAGCGGAACACCACCACGTCGCCACGTTCGGGCTCGCCCAGGTCGACGAACTTGTTGTTGAACGCGGGCAGGCGCAGGCCGTAGGCAAACTTGTTGACCAGGATGAAGTCGCCCACGTCCAGCGTCGGCATCATCGAACCGGAGGGAATCCGGAAGGGTTCTGCCACGAACGAGCGCAGCAACAGCACCACCAGTACCACCGGAAACAGCGAACGCGACCAGTCGACGGCGACTGGCTCGTGGTAGTCCTCGCCCGCCGCATCCAGCCGCGCCTTGCGCTTCTTGTAGAGGAACAGGCGGTCCAGGCCCCAGACCACGCCGAACAGCACGGTCAGGCCAAGCAGAATCGCCGAAAAATCAAAATCCATGTGTTGCTCCTTCGGAGCCGGGATTCGAGATTCGGGATTGGGGATTCGAAGGGCGATCTGCCGCTTTTCCGAATCTCGAATCCCGCATTCCAAATCGCGGGTTATTTATCCACTCTGAGTACGGCGAGGAAGGCTTCCTGCGGAATTTCCACCCGGCCCACCTGCTTCATGCGTTTCTTGCCTTCCTTCTGCTTCTCCAGCAACTTCTTCTTGCGGCTGACGTCGCCACCGTAGCATTTGGCAAGCACATTCTTGCGCAGGGCTTTCACCGTGGAGCGCGCGACGATCTGCGCGCCGATGGCCGCCTGGATCGCCACGTCGAACTGCTGGCGCGGAATCAGATCCTTCATCCGCTCGACCAGTTCACGGCCCCGGCGTTCGGCGTGCGTGCGGTGCATGATCAGGCTCAGCGCATCGACGCGCTCGCCGTTGATCAGCACATCGGTACGCACGAACGGACCGGCCTCGAAACGATCGAAGTGGTAATCCATCGAGGCGTAGCCGCGCGAGACGGATTTCAGGCGATCGAAGAAATCCATCACCACTTCGGCCAGCGGCATCTCGTAGCTGATCTGCACCTGACTGGCCAGGTACTGGATCGAGCGCTGGATGCCGCGCTTTTCCTCGCACAAGGTGATCACGTTGCCGATGTATTCCGGCGGCGTGAGGATGTTGGCGATGATGATCGGCTCGCGGATTTCCTGTATCAGACTGGAGTTCGTCGGCAGCTTGGCCGGGTTGTCCAGCATCAGGATCGAGCCGTCGGTCTTGAGCACCTCGTACACCACGGTCGGCGCGGTGGTGATCAGGTTCAGGTCGTATTCGCGCTCCAGCCGTTCCTGCACGATCTCCATGTGCAGCATGCCGAGGAAGCCGCAGCGGAAGCCGAAGCCCATCGCCTCCGATGACTCCGGCTCGAAGAACAGCGCCGCGTCGTTGAGGCGCAATTTGTCCAGCGCCTCGCGCATCGCCGGGTAATCGTCCGAGGACACCGGAAACAGGCCGGCGAACACGCGCGGCTGCATGGTCTGGAAGCCGGGCAAGGCCTTGTCGGCGGGCTTGCCGGCGTGAGTCAGCGTGTCGCCGACCGGCGCGCCGTGCACGTCCTTGATCGAGGCGTTGATCCAGCCCACTTCGCCGGCACCAAGCTTGTCCAGCTTCTTGCGCTTGGGCGTGAACACGCCGACATCGCCCACTTCGTGGGTACGCCCGGTCGACATCACCAGCAGCTTGTCGCCCGACTTGATCTCGCCCTGCATCACGCGCACGAGAGACACGACGCCAAGGTAGTTGTCAAACCAGGAATCGATGATCAGCGCCTGCAGGCGATCGGTATCGCGCGGCTGCGGCGGCGGGATGCGGGCGACGATCGCCTCCAGCACCTCGACCACGTTCAGCCCGGTCTTGGCGCTGATCGCCACCGCGTCGGTGGCATCGACGCCGATCACGGCCTCGATCTCAAGCTTCACCTTTTCCACATCGGCGGTGGGCAGGTCGATCTTGTTGATCACCGGCACCACTTCCAGGCCCATCTCCACGGCGGTGTAGCAATTGGCCACCGACTGCGCCTCGACGCCCTGCGCCGCGTCGACCACCAGCAGCGCGCCCTCGCAGGCCGCCAGCGAACGACTGACCTCATAGGAGAAGTCGACGTGACCGGGCGTGTCGATGAAGTTGAGCTGATAGGTCTTGCCGTCACGCGCGGTGTACGGCAGCGACACCGACTGCGCCTTGATGGTGATGCCGCGCTCGCGCTCGATCGGGTTGTTGTCCAGCACCTGCGCTTCCATCTCGCGATCGGCCAGGCCGCCACAGATCTGGATGATGCGATCGGCCAGGGTGGACTTGCCGTGGTCGATATGGGCAATGATGGAGAAGTTGCGGATCAATTCCATGGAGCGCTGGCGGCCTGTGGTCGGGCTGGGGCTGGGCACCACGCACCGGCGCGGCGGCGCTGCCGTGAGGCAACGCTAACCCGGCATTATCGCATGGAAAACAGGTGCCATCAGGGCGCGTGGAGGAAAGCGGCGCCACCCCCGGAAGGATGGCGCCGCAAGGCCGGTTCAGCCAGCCGGGAAACGATGATTCATCGAGCCGCCGGCACGGTCAAACCCACGAAATTGCTTTGATCGCCACGACGCACCAGCAGCAGCACGGTGCTGCCGGCCTTCACGTTCTTGGTGGCGGCCTCGAACGCAGCCACGCTGCCGACCTTCTGCTGGTTGACCATGGTGATCACGTCGCCGGCACGCAGGCCGGCCTGCGCCGCCACCGGACCGGTGATTTCATCGATCACCACGCCCTGCCCGGCCTGCAGGCCCAGCTGGCTGCGCGTGTCGCTGTCGATCGACTGCACGGTCAGGCCCAGGGCGCTCGAGCCGCCCTGGCTGGCCGCAGGCGACGAAGCGAGGTTGTTGACCGCGTTGTGATCGCGTTTTGCCTCGCTGATGGCGACCTCCAGCGTCTGCTTCTTGCCGTTGCGCAGGATTTCCACCGGCACCTTGCTGCCCGGCTTGGTCATGCCGACCAGCGGCGGCAGATCCGAAGCCTGCTGCAACGGCTGGCCGTTGTAGCTGAGGATGATGTCACCGGGCTGGATGCCGGCCCTGGCCGCGCCGCTGTCCGGGGTGACCTCGACCACCGCCGCACCCGCGCCGTTGTCGAGATTGAACGCCTTGACCATATCGTCGCTGACCGGCCCCATCATCACGCCGAGCTGGCCACGCGATACGTAGCCCTTGGTCTTCAACTGCTGCACCGCGCTCATCGCCACATCGATCGGGATCGAGAACGACACGCCGAGGTAATCGCCGGTGTTGGAATAGATCTGCGAATTGACGCCCACCACGCGACCTTGCAAGTCGAACAGCGGGCCGCCGGAATTGCCGCGGTTGATCGGCACGTCGGTCTGGATGAACGAGGTGTACGGCTGGTCGCGCTGGCCCAGGTTGCGCCCCACCGCACTGACGATGCCCTGGGTCACGGTGTAGTCGAAGCCGAACGGCGAGCCGATCGCCAGCACCCACTGGCCTGGCTTCAGGCTGCGCGAATTGCCCAGGGTCACCGCCGGCAGATCGCTGCCGGCATCGACCTTGAGCAGGGCGATGTCATAGGTCGGATCGGTGCCGACCACCTTGGCCGTCAGCGTGCGTCGATCCTGCAGGCGCACGGTGACCTTGTCGGCGTGGTCGACCACATGGTTGTTGGTAAGGATGTAGCCATCAGGCGAAATGATGAAGCCCGAACCCAGCGAGGTGTGCTTCTGCTGTTGCGGCGAAGGCATCATCGGCATGCCGAAGAAACGGCGCAGGATCTCGGCCTGCGGATCGTCGGGCGCGCCCTGACCGGGCATCATCTGGGAACCGGCACGGCCACCGCCAGCCATCGGTTCGCCGCTGTATTTCGCTTCGACATGGACGACCGCCGGCGCGTTCTGCTGCACGATGCCGGTGAAATCCGGCAAGGCCACGCTGGGCGGGGTCTGTGCCTGCACCACGCCGACACTGGCAACGCCCAGCAAGGCGCAACACGCCAGGCTGCGCAGGATGGAATGATTCATGGCTCCTCCTCAGGTTGACTCAAGCCGAACTGGCCCGGAAAGGGTAATCACGCAGATCAAGCAATGGGCGGCGCAAGCTCGCCCGAAGGCATCGCGCACATCCCGGCCGCTCCGGCGATTTGGGAAGCGGCCTTGGCATTGATGGAGTGGTCCGCGGGGGTTCCACGCGGACTGGTCTTACTGCGGGACGGCGGACGCCCTGCGCGACGAATCCGGCAACGCCCGCTGATCCGGCTCAAGCAGCAGCAGGTAGCTGCCGTCGTTGTTTTCCAAAGTGCGGTAGCGCGGCATCGATGGATAAGCCGACAGCCGGCGCGAATAGCTGGCTGGGTTCTGACTGAACGGCGAACCCAGCGTGGCCGACGCCTGCTGGCTGAGCAAGCCGGCCGAATTGCCGCTGAGCCACGGCGGCACGGCCGCCGGTGCCGCCGGCTTGTCGGTCAGCGCAAGGCTGCTGACGGTACTGGCTTCACGGGTGTTGGCCGAGGCCGTGACCTGGTCGAGATCGGTGCCGGGCCGAGGCTGGCCGACCATCAAGGCAGCAGCGGCGACGCTGGCCGCGATGGCGCCCCCGGCGGACCAGCGCAGCCAGTGGCTGCGCCGCGCGGGCACCACCACCGCCGCGGCGGCTTCCTGCTCGATCGCAAGCATGACGCGAGCGGTGAAACCCGCGCTGGCCACCGCCGGAAATTCACGGCGCAAGCTGTCGCCGACGACGTGATAACGGGACCAGGCGCCTTGCAGCGATGCGTCGTGGTCGAGTCGACGCAGCAGGAACCGCAGCTGCTCCTTCGACAATTCGCCATCAATGCCCGCGGAAAGATTTTCCCGAAATTGCTGATCCGTGCCAGCCTGATTCATGTCTGCCTGATTCATGTCTGATCCTCGCGGTCCGACAAAAGCGGCCGCAGCTTTTCATCAATCGCCTCGCGCGCCCGGAAGATGCGCGAACGCACCGTACCGATCGGACAGCCCATCGCTTCGGCGATTTCATCGTAGCTGAGGCCATCCACTTCGCGCAGCGTAATGGCAGTCCGCAGCTCTTCGGGCAGTGCTTGGACAGTGGAAAACACGGATTGTTCAATTTCCTGGCGCATCAGCTCGCGCTCGGGGGTGGCGCTGTCATGCATGCGCTCGCCGCCAGCCATGAATTCCGCGTCATCGACGTCGATATCGCCGGCGGGCGGCCGCCGCCCCATCGCCACCAGGTGATTCTTGGCCGTGTTCACCGCGATCTTGTACAGCCAGGTATAGAAGGCGCTGTCGCCACGGAAGGAGCCGATCGCACGCCATGCGCGGATGAAGGCCTCCTGGGCGATGTCCTCGCATTCGGCATGGCTGCGCACATAGCGCGAAACCAGCCCGATCACCTTGTGCTGGTACTTGCGCACCAACAGGTCGAAGGCCCGCCGGTCTCCCTGCTGGACCCGCTCGACCAGCGCGCGATCCAGTTCGTTTTCGCCCATGCGGGCCGTATCCGTCGTCAATGCCGTCTTCCACTGCGGGAGCTTTGTTTTGAACTGAACGCGGCGCTCAGACCATGATCCGGCGCCCAAGTTCACCTGGAACCAGAGTACTGCCTCAACCTTAGCGCACCACGCGTTGGCTGGTTGTCACGCCGAACCAGTTCCCCTGCAGCAGCGATGCGCTCTGGCCATTCATGGGGGCGCCGCGCGCCCGCTCAAGCCAGTTCGGCCGCGCGCCCTTCCAGCAGCCGCTTCCGTTCGGCCAGCAGCTTGTCGAAGCTGACGGGCTGCAAGGGGCGACAGAACAGATAACCCTGCAGTTCATCGCAGCCGTGGGTGCGCAGGAACTGCAGGTGTTGCTCGATTTCCACGCCTTCGGCGACCACCTCCCGATTCAGCCGGTGCGCCATTTCGATGGTGGCGCGCACGATCGCCTCGTCGTCGGGGTCCACGCCGATGTTGCGCACGAAGCTCTGGTCGATCTTGATGCGGTCGGCCGGCAACCGCCGCAGGTAATCCAGCGAGGCCGCGCCGGTGCCGAAATCGTCGATCGCGATGCGGCAGCCGAGTCTGTGCAGGGCATGCAGATTTTCGACCAGGTTGGGCGCCTCCTTGATGCTGATGCTCTCGGTGACTTCCATCTCCAGCAAGGTGGGATCCAGCCCGGTATCGCGCAGCACCGCGGCCACCGTCTCCAGCAATTGCGGTTCCATCAACTGCACCGCGGACAGGTTCACCCCGAGCCGCAGGCGCAGGCCGTAGCGCTGCTCCCATTCCTTCGCCTGGCGGCAGGCGGTACGCATCACCCATTCGCCGATCGAGACGATCAGTCCGGACTCCTCGGCCAGCGGGATGAATACCGCCGGGCTGATCATGCCCAGCTCGGGATGCTCCCAGCGCACCAGCGCCTCCATCCCCACGATGTCCTCGGTCTCGGTGTTGACCTGCGGCTGATAGACCACGCGCAGCTCGCCATTGCCTTCGGCGTGGCGCAGCCGGGTCTTCAGCGCCATGCCATGTTGCTGGGCGTACTCCGGGCTGATTTCATAGATCTGGAAGGTATTGCGACCCTGGTGCTTGGCCGCGTACATCGCCTCGTCGGCATGCTTGAGCAGGGTCGCCGTGTCACCGGCGTCATCCGGGAAGAAGCTCAGTCCCATCGAAGCGGTCACCTGCAGCTCGGTGCCGTCCTCCAGGTACAGTGGCGTCTCCATCACCTGCACGATCTTTTCGGCCACGCGCATCACGTCGTCGTTCTTGACGATGTGGCGCAGCACCACGGTGAATTCGTCGCCGGCATAGCGCGCCACCGTATCGG
This sequence comes from Rhodanobacter ginsengiterrae, assembly GCF_050026815.1. NCBI lineage: Bacteria > Pseudomonadati > Pseudomonadota > Gammaproteobacteria > Lysobacterales > Rhodanobacteraceae > Rhodanobacter > Rhodanobacter ginsengiterrae. The sequence goes on from NZ_JALBWO010000054.1 coordinate 24,348, forward strand.
AAGCGCGGACGCTTCCGCACAGGCGCTGGGTGACCGTGCGCAACACCTGGTCGCCGGCGTCATGGCCGTAGGTGTCGTTGATCGCCTTGAAACGGTCGAGGTCGACGAACAGCACCGCAAAGCATTCGCCGTTGCGGGTCGCCTCGCGGATGATCGTGTCGAGTCGATCATTGAACAGCAGACGGTTCGGCAGTCCGGTCAGCGCATCGACCAGGCCCTCGGCACGACCCTGCTCGCGCGTGCGGCCCAGTTCCAGGATCTGCGCAAAGCGCGCGGCAGCGCAGCGCAATACCGGCTCGATGATGCTCATCTCGCCGAATCCGCGGCGGCTGCCAGCCAGCATCGCGCCCAGCACGGTGTGGCGTTCGTCGTACAGCGGAATACCGGCAAAACCGGCCAGCTCAAGCTGCTGCAGCAAGGGGTCGATCGGCGCCAGCCGCTTGGCATCGGCGCGATACAGGATCGGCTTGCCGGCAAGCACCAGTTGCAGCGAGGTCTGCAACTGTACCGGCGGCCATGTCAGCTCTTCGCCGCTCCACAACTGCAGCAGCTGGCTGGGCGCGTCGACGCCTTCGTGCCGCGCCGACCAGACCGCCAGATAATCCAGCCCGAGCTCGTCGAACAACAACCGGCTTGCCGCGGTCTGCGCGTCGACACCACTGGTCGAGGCAAAGATGCGCGAAAGCAGCGACAGCGCTGCTTCGGCCCGCAGGTCGGCACGGTCGCTGCGGAAGATCAGGGCCAGCGCGTCGCGACCGGCGTGCCGGATGCGCCGCACGCTGGCCTGGCCGGTATCCGCGCCCTGCGCCGATTTGCGCTGGCACGGATACCAGTTGCGGTTGGCCTCGGCCAGCACCTGGCTGATCGTGATGCCCTCGAAGCGCAACACCTGCGTCAGGGGCAGGCCCTTCCACTGCTCGGCATGAATCCGGCTGTGCCGGGCCACCGTGGGGCTGACTTCCAGCAGACGTCCACTCGCGAGGTCGGCGATCAACCATTCACTGTCGCCCTCCTCGAAGATGAACTGATAATCGTCGCGCTGAGCCGAAAGCTCCGCCACGGGACCCGCGGCTCGTGAAGCCGAACGATCGTTGGCCTGCGAACGCCGCCAGCGCGGAATGAGTTCGTCGGAGATGTTCCACGCGGAAAGCCAGTCGGCGATTCCGCCCGGAAGGTCGTCGGGACCGAAGGTGGCCTCGTCCGCCAGCACGACGATCAACGGTGTCTCGGTGGCGCCCGGCAGGTGCCGCATCTGCTCACAGGCTTGACGCGCCTGCTGCTTGTCGCCCGCCAGCACCAGCACCATCAACTGCAGGGGCGGCAACGGCGGCCGCCCCTCCAGCAGGATGGCCGCATGCGGAACATCGCGAGCGCTGTAAATCTGCGGGTAGCCCGCCTGGTCGAGCGCATCGAACAGGTTGCGGCGCAATTCACGCTGCGCGGCGACGACCAGAATGCCGGAATTCATCGTGATACCTGCCTCAGACCAGCCAGCGACCGTCACGCAGGCGCAACCGCCGCGGCTGACTGTCTTCGCTGCCGATGTGCATCGCCAGATCACCCAGGTGTTCGGCCAAGGCGGCGGGTGCATCAATCAGCACCACCCGTCGCAAGTGTCCCTTGGGTGCGCGCGCGAGCTGGCGCAGCAAGGTGGCATCCATCGCCGACAGCGGCAGCTCCAGCCCAAGCAGGAAGTAGACGCCGAAATGCATGCTTTGCTGCATGTATCGCAGGGCATTGCCCAGCCGCTGGCAATCCGGCACGCGCACGTGGGCATCGCGCAGGCTGCCCAGACCGGTATCGGGCTGCCAGAGATAGACCGCCTGGCCGGTGTGCCGCGCAATCGCCCGAAACTGCTCGATCAGCGCATGGACGTCCTTGCTGTCCAGCACGACCAGTCCACCGGGCGCGGCCAGGATACGTTCGAAGATCTCATTGCCGGCTTGCGCTGGGACCGAGGCCATTGTTGAAATCATTGCGTCCCCGTGCAGCGGCGATGAAACGGTGGAGCTCACCCGGACACGACTGCCCGGATGGCAAGCGGGGTCAAGTGCAGCGGTGGCGGCGTTCGTTGAAGCTCGATGGATCATTCCCTGTCCCTGCGATCGCCCGTCCGGTGACGCCGCCTGTTTGCACGCCGGGGGTGGCAGACCCTCTGCGACAAGCGTTTCCACGCAAGCGTCCCCGATTTCACACCGGCGCCGACGCAGGGTCAAGCAGATGTATCACATCTCGCAATCATGGCGTCAGGACGGTATGGTTCAGGCCTCCTCCATCACACCGTATCTCCCCATGTTCGAAGGATTGCGCTTCAACCACTGGAAGACCAGCGAGGGCGAGGATGGCGTCGTCACGCTGACTCTCGACCGTGCCGGCAGCAGCGTCAATGCGATCTCCCGTGCGGTGCTGGACGAACTCGAGCAGATCGTCGAACGGCTGGCCATCGAGAAACCCGCCGGGGTCATCATCCATTCGGCCAAGCCTGCGGGGTTTGCGGTGGGTGCCGACGTCAAGGAATTCATCGAGTACGCCAGACATGACACGGTGCTGGAGAACATCGAGCACGGCCAGCGCGTCTACGAGGCGCTGGCACGCCTGCCCTGCCCCACCGTTGCGGCGGTGCACGGCGCCTGCATGGGCGGCGGCACCGAACTGATCCTGGCCTGTCGCCAGCGTATCGCCGTCGACGACGAGAAAACGCGGATCGCCCTGCCGGAAGTGATGCTCGGCATCCATCCGGGCTGGGGTGGCACGGCGCGCCTGCCGCGGCTGATCGGCGCCACCGAGGCGCTGCCGGTGATGCTGACCGGGAAGTCGCTGTCGGCGAAGCGCGCGCTGGGCCTGGGCGTGGTCGACCGGCTGGCGCGCGCCGAGGAGTTGCTGAGCGAGGCGCGGGTGTTGCTGCGCCGTCCGGCGGTCCGCCCGTTCGCCCGCCGCGCCAAGGCCTGGGCCGGCAACACCTGGCTGGCACGGCAGATCCTGGCACCGATCATGCTGAAACAGACCGCCGCGAAGGTGCGCAAGGAACATTACCCCGCGCCATTCGCGATGATCGAGGTGTGGAAGCGCGGTGGCTCGGGCATCGGCCAGCGCCTGAAGCTCGAGGCCCGCTCGGTGGCGAAGCTGGCGAACACGCCGACCGCGCAGAACCTGATCCGGATCTTCTTCCTGCAGGAGCGACTGAAAAGCCAGGGCAGCGGCACCGACGCGCAGATCAGGCATGTGCACGTGGTGGGCGCCGGCGTGATGGGTGGCGACATCGCTGCCTGGGCCGCGTTCAAGGGGTTCGACGTGACCCTGCAGGATCGCGAGATGAAATTCATCCAGCCTGCGCTGGATCGCGCCCGCACGCTCTACGAGAAAAAACTGAAGGTGCCGGAGAAGGTGGAAGCGGCGATGCTTCGGCTGCGCGCGGACGTCAGTGGCAGCGGCGTGGCCACCGCCGACCTGGCGATCGAGGCGATCTACGAGAACGCCGAGGCGAAGGAAGCGCTCTACGCCAGCATCGAGCCGCAGTTCCAGGCCGAGCAGATCCTGGCCAGCAATACCTCGAGCATTCCGCTGGACGAGCTGCGCAAGAACCTCGCGGCACCGCAGCGCTTCCTTGGTCTGCACTTCTTCAATCCGGTGGCGCAGATGCCGCTGGTGGAGGTGGTGCGGCACGACCGGCTCGACCCGCTGATCGAGAAGCGCGCGCTGGCGTTCTGCAAGGCCATCGGCAAGTTGCCGGTGGCGGTCAAGGGCACGCCGGGCTTCCTGGTCAATCGCATCCTGATGCCCTACCTGCTGGAAGCCCTGCGCCTTTACAGCGAGGGCGTTCCCGGCCCAGTGCTGGATCGCGAGGCGAAGAAATTCGGCATGCCGATGGGCCCGATCGAACTGGCCGACACCGTGGGGCTGGACGTATGCGCTTCGGTCGGTCGCGAGCTGGCGCCGTTCCTTGGCCTGGAACTGCCGCCGGGCCTGGACGACAAGCTGGAGGCGGGCAAGCGCGGCAAGAAGGACGGCCAGGGCTTGTACGTGTGGCAGGATGGCAAGCCGCAGAAGCCGCAGGTCCCTGACGATTACGTGACGCCGCCCGATCTGGCCGACCGGATGATCCTGCCGATGGTCAACGAGGCGATGGCCTGCCTTGCCGACGGCGTGGTGGACGACGCCGACCTGCTCGACGCCGGGGTGATCTTCGGTACCGGCTTCGCCCCGTTCCGCGGCGGCCCGATCCAGTACGTGCGCAGCGAGGGCGTGGACAAGCTCAAGGCCAGGCTCGAAGAGCTCGCGCAACGCTACGGCGAGCGCTTCAAGCCGAAGAACGGCTGGGACGATCCGGCGCTGGCAAAAAGCGGCTTCGAATTCCCGCCCGCCCCGGCCAGCTGAGCACCGGCAAATGACATGGACGAAGCGCCCGGCCCGCCGGGTCCTTCGTCCGTGTGCGCATCACCACATCAGGTCATCCGGCACGCCGTCGTCACCGATGCCGGAGGCATTCGGATCGACCAGCAAGGCCAGCTGCTGCGGGTCGATGTCGCGAATCTGCCGGGCCGTCTCGCCGCTTACCAGCAGGTAGCGACCCGCGTGCTGCACCACACCCAGTTCGCCGGCGTTGAGTGCTACCAGCTGTGCCGCATCGACGTGCACGCGCCGGATCTTGCCGCCGTATTCGAAATTGCGCGCCTGATCGGCCTCGGCCTTGTTCAGCGCCTTGCCTTCGAGCAATTTCTGGATTTTCTGTTTGCGTTCACGACGCAGCCGGGCTTGCTCCGCCGCCTCCTGTTCGACTTGCTTGCGTTCGCGCGTCTCGGTTTGCGCGCGCAGCGCATACGCCTTGGCCAGGTCGATATCCTGCTGGCTGCGGCCCGCCGCGGGAGGCGCGGACGCCTTGCCGCCACGTCGCGCCGGCTGGCCGGGCGGCGGCGCGCGCCGCGGCTCGCGGGGACGCTCGGGTTGAACCTGTTTGACGATGCCGCTCTTGAGCAGCTGATCGCGCAGGGAATCGGCCATGCGGGTATTCCGTATTCGTGGGACGCAAGTTCAAATCAGTAGTGGGGCGGCGGTGGCTCGTCATGCGCGTCGCTGCCTTGCGCGACGCGCATCGAGGCCATCTCTCCCCGCAGGTCGCGCAATGCACGCTCCAATGCCGCGATCCGCTGCGACTGGTCGGCATCCGCGTGGGTCAGCGCCTGCACGGCCTCGTCGATGAAGGTCAGTTTGACCTCCATCTCGTCCAGCCGCTGCCCGAGCATGTCGTCCGTTCCGTTCATCGCGCCGTCTGCAGGCTGCGCCCGCGCCCGATGCCGTAATAGGCCAGGCCAGCCTCCTCCACCACGGCAGGATCATACAGATTGCGGCCGTCGAAGATCGCCGGTTCGCTCAAGGCGGCATGGATGGCGGCAAAGTCAGGGCTGCGGAACGCCTTCCATTCGGTGACCACCGCCAGCACGTCGGCACCTTGCAGGGCTTCCATGGCGTTCTCGCACAGGACCAGATCCGCGCGCGCGCCATACAGCCGCTGTGTTTCCTCGCGTGCCTCCGGATCGAAGGCACGCACCTTGGCGCCGGCTTCCCACAGCAATTCCATCAACCGTCGACTGGAGGCCTCGCGCATGTCGTCGGTGTTCGGCTTGAACGCCAGGCCCCACAGCGCGATCGTGCGGCCCGCCAGGTGACCGTTGAAGTGCCGCGAGATCAGCTCGAACAACTTGCCCTTCTGCTGCCGATTGACCGCCTCGACCGCACCGAGCAGGCGGGCGTCATAACCGTGCGCGTGAGCGGTGCGTTCCAGCGCCTGCACGTCCTTGGGAAAACATGAACCGCCGTAACCGGCGCCCGGGTAGATGAAGCTGTAGCCGATGCGCGGATCCGAGCCGATGCCCTGCCGCACCAGTTCCACGTCGGCGCCTACCCGCTCGGCAATGTTCGCGATCTCGTTCATGAAACTGATCTTGGTCGCCAGCATCGCGTTGGCGGCGTACTTGGTCAGCTCGGCCGAACGCTCGTCCATCACCACCATGCGGTCGTGGTTGCGGTTGAACGGCGCATACAGCTTGCGCAGCAGCGCCACCGCGCGCGCGCTGGAAGCTCCCACGACGATGCGATCGGGGCGCAGGCAGTCTTCCACCGCCGCGCCTTCCTTGAGGAACTCCGGGTTGGAAACCACGTCGAACTCCACCGCCGCGTTGCGCGCCTTCAATTCGCCATCGATGGCCTCACGCACGCGGTCGGCGGTGCCCACCGGCACGGTCGACTTGTTCACCACCACCGCGTAGCGATCGAGATGGCGGCCGATGGTTCGCGCCACCGCCTGCACGTATTGCAGGTCGGCGCTGCCGTCCTCGTCCGGTGGCGTGCCGACGGCGATGAAGATCAATTCGGCGTGCGCGATCGCCGGTGCAGCGTCGGTGGTGAAATCGAGCCGGCCCCCGGCGTGATTGCGTTGCACGATCGCTTCGAGCCCGGGCTCGAAGATCGGGATCTCGCCGCGCTTCAGACGCTCGACCTTGCCCGCGTCGATGTCGACGCAAACCACCTTGTTGCCCATTTCCGCCAGGCAGGCACCGGTGACCAGGCCGACATAACCGGTACCGAAGATAGTGACATTCATCATCGTCGTGACGATTCCCGCAAAAGTTGGACGTCCATTCTAACCGCCGGCGCGACCGCTTCGAATCGGTCATCGCGAATTCTGCAAACGCGAAGGGGCGCGAATCGCTTCGCGCCCCTTCGGAAAACCTGCGCCAGTTTGTCCCTGGCGATTACCCGGTGACGATTACTTGCCGCCCGGAGCGGCACCTGCCGGGGTCGGACCCGTCTTCACCAGGGTCACGTCGAAGATCAACGTGGCATTCGGCGGCATCGGCGGCTGCGGTTCGGCACCGTAGGCAATGGACGACGGAATGAACAGCTTGTAGTGACCGCCCACCTGCATCAACTGCAGACCTTCGCGAAAGCCCGGAATCACGCCGGCCAGCGGAATCTTCGCCGGGCCCGGCGGGTTGTGCTTGGCCGACGCGTCGAACACCTGACCGTCGACGAAGGTGCCGGTGTAGTTGATCTCGACCGTGTCGTTCGGACCCGGACGGGCACCGGTGCCCTGGCTGATCACCTGATACTGCAGGCCCGAAGCGGTCGTCTTCACGCCCGGTGCGGACTTGTTCTTGGCCAGGAAAGCATCGCCTTCGGCCTTGTTCTTGGCCGCCAGCTTGGCCATCTCGGCCTGGTACTTGGCCTGGATCTTGGCCATGAAGGCGTCGTGCACCTGCTTGGCTTCAGCGTCGGTCATGGTCGGCTTCTGGCCGGACAGGGCCGCCTTCACGGCATTCGCCACGGCCGTCGGATCCAGCTCGTCGCGCATGATCGGTGGCACCTGGGAAGCAATCTCCCAACCCACAACGTAGCTGGCCTTGGCCTTGTCGACGGGGGCGGCAGCGCCAGCCGTCTGAGCGGCAACGCCGGCCGTCATGCCCAGCGCAACGGCCATCGCGACCGCTGTCAGCGTGGGACGCAGAAAGTGCTTCATTCGTAACTCCCTCATGTATGGATGTGCCGACGTTGCCGGCCGGGCCCCCCCGATGGAGGCAGGCCTCGCATTGTGCGGTGCTTGTCGGATCTTGGCAACGATCCGGCGATCAGACCGTCATTTGCGATAAAGGTTCATTCCGGCACCACGGCGGAGGGTCGATCACCCCGCCCGCCACGCCCGTTGACGATGGTGCGCGCAAGCTCATGGATCAGGCTTCTCGAGGGTTTCCTTCAGCGCCGCCTGCAGCCGGGCATGCATCCTCACCAGTCCTCGCCACAACACCACCGCCACCACCACGACCAGCGCCACCAGCGACAGCGCAATTCCTCGCGGCGGCAGGATCGCCGAACTGAGCGCACTGACCAGCAGCGCCAGCGCCAGCAGCGTGGCCAGCGGGATGATCCTGGCCAGCACGTTGCGAATGGCCTGTGTATAGGAACCGGCCAATCGCTCGCCGATGCCGAGTTCAGCCAGCACCATGCCCAGCGCCTCCGCCTTGCGGTACACGGCGATGAGCATCGGCAGCGAAAGAAACAGCGCGCAGGCCCAGATCAGGGTATGACGCAGGTCCCGGTCGATGCCCAGCATCGAGAACCAGCTCCAGTTGTGCGCATTGATATAGGCGCCCACGATGAACAGCGCCACCACCAGCAGGATGTTGATGCCGATGTGCCAGAGCAGGCGCCGGAAAATGGCCGCGATGGCTGCGTTCTCGTTGACCGGCTTGAGGTTTTCCAGCCAGCCGCTGTAGCTGCTCGCCAGCAGCCTCAATGAGCGCGGCGTCACTCGACGCAAACCGTTGGCCAACCGGTCGGAGGAGCGGTTCAGATAGGGCGATGCCGCCATGCACAGCACGGAAACCGCCACCGCGATCGGGTAGATGAAGTCACTGAGCACCCCGAGCGAAAGACCCAGCGCGGCGATCACGAACGAGAATTCGCCGATCTGCGCCATGCCCAGTCCCGAGCGCAGTGCGGTGCGCGTGTCGTGACCCACGATGAATACGCCAAGGCTGCAAGCCACGGTCTTGCCGACGATGACGACCGCGGCAATGAGCAAGGCGGGCAATGCATATTGCAGCAGCATGGCGGGGTCAATCTTCAATCCGATCGCCACGAAAAACAGTGCGGCGAACATGTCACGCAACGGCTCCACCAGATGCAGCACGCGGTTCACGCTACGCGACTCGGCCACGATGGCGCCTGCCAGGAAGGCACCCAGAGCCACGCTGAAACCCATCCACGCGGCAAACAGGCTGGCACCAAAACAGATGCCGAGCACGCTGACCAGCAGCGTCTCGTCGCGCTCGAAGCTGGCGACGTAGTCCACCAGGCGCGGCAGCAGGAGCAGTCCCAGGATCATGCCCACGATCACGAACAACCCCAGGTGCCCGATCAGGGTGAACGCCGTCTCGGCCTCCACCGAGCCGCCGATCGCCACCGCCGTAAGCAGGGTAAGCATCACGATCGCCAGCATGTCTTCGGCCACCAGCAGGCCCGTCACCAGCTGCGCAAATTTCTGCTCGCGCTGGCCCGACTCGGACAGCGTGCGGGTGGCGACCATGGTCGAAGACAGCGAGATGATCGCACCGAGGAACAGCGCATCCGTGCCGGACCAGCCGAACAGGCCGCCGATGCCGTAGCCGATCCACAGCATCAGCGCGACTTCGGCGACTGCCACCGCAAGCACGCCGATGCCCACTTCGCGCAGCTTGCGCACGCTGAACTCCAGACCCAGCGTGAACATCAGCAACACCACGCCAAGATTGGAAATGTCGTCGATGGCGCGCGCGTCGCCCACCAGTACGCCGGGCGTATGGGGGCCGATCAGCACACCGGCCAGGATGTATCCCAGCAGCACCGGTTGCCGCATCCGCTGGAACACCACCGTGGTGGCGCCCGCCACGATCATGACGATGGCAAGATCGCGAATGAAGCCGATTTCGTGCATTCGACAACTCTTCTGGAACGCGATGGATCGCTCCAGCTTAAACGAATGACACGCGGCACTCGCCCGCTCGCTGAACACCGCGTTGGGAATGAAACACTACCGATCAAGAATGTGAAAAAAAGCTTGACGGATATCCGGCTCGCACCTATTCTTCTCGGCTTCCAGCGGCGGGGCCATAGCTCAGCTGGGAGAGCGCCTGCATGGCATGCAGGAGGTCGGCGGTTCGATCCCGCCTGGCTCCACCAACTTGAATTGTCCCCATCGTCTAGAGGCCTAGGACACCACCCTTTCACGGTGGACACCGGGGTTCGAATCCCCGTGGGGACGCCAAGTTGGCTCGCAAAGCTGGAAGATGCAACAAAATGCGGAGTGGTAGTTCAGTTGGTTAGAATGCTGGCCTGTCACGCCGGAGGTCGCGGGTTCGAGTCCCGTCCACTCCGCCACTATTCCAACAAGAAGCCCGCCTTGCGCGGGCTTTTTGTTGGCATGACCTTGTGCGCCCTTCCATCTGCGCAAAGATCAACAAGCAGCGATCCATGGCTGCACTCTTCAATGGAACCCCTATTCCCGACCACCCTCGCACAACTGCGATTGCGGCGTCAGCGTGCCCGCGGAGTGTCCCTGTTCGGCCAGGTATTCCAGCCAGCGCGACAGGAAGCCATTCATACGCAGGCGATGCTGAAACACGGTATGCGCTGGCGAGAACGGCCCCAGCACTTGCCACAGATGCCGCCCGGGATGGCAATGCAGGGCTTCGGCCACATGGGCGTCGGTATACATGCGCAATTGCGCCGAGGGCGAGCGCTGGCCGGTGTCGGCGTCGACGAAATCGTAGGTGAGTTCCAGCTCCAGCGTGTACGGATGGCGCTCCTGCACGGACAGGTGTACGTCGAGGCCATCGTCGACGTTCGATATGTAGCGGCCAGGCGCCAGTTGCTGCGGCTGGAACAGCCGGGTCAGGCGATGATAGTTCTCCGCATACAACCCCATCAGGAACTCGAATCGTCCCGGCAGCAGGTTGCGGCGATTGTCCAGTACGGCGCTCATCGGGGGCAGGAGAACTCCATTCGGTGATCCAAGGTGTCAGAACATGGTGCGTTCGATGCCGAAGCGGTCGAAGATCTTGCTGGCAATCTCCTCGATCGATACATGCGTGGTGTTGAGGCTGGGAATGCCGGCCTGACGCATCAGTCGATCGGCCTGCTCCAGCTCCCAGCGACATTGCTGCAGGGTGGCGTAACGGCTGCCGGCACGGCGCTGTTCGCGGATCTGCGCAAGACGCACCGGATCAATGGTGAGGCCAAACAGCCGATCCTTGTACGGGCGCAGGCGGGCCGGCAGTTCGAGCTTTTCGAGGTCATCGTCGGTCAGCGGATAGTTGGCGGCGCTGACGCCGTAATGCAAGGCCATGTAGAGGCAGGTGGGCGTCTTGCCCGAGCGGGACACGCCAACCAGGATCAGGTCAGCTTCGGCGTAGTTCACATCGATGCCGTCGTCATGCGACAACGCGTAGTTGGTGGCGTTGATGCGCGCCTCGTACTTGTCGAAATCGACCATGCCGTGCGAGCGGTTGACCGCACCCGAGCGCTTGGTGGACAGCTCGTCCTCGAGCCGGCCGATGAAGGGCGCAAACACGTCCAGCATCAGTGCACCACTGGCGGCAACGATGTCGCACAAGGCACGATCGGCCATGGTATTGACCACGATCGGGCGCTGGCCGCTCTGCGCGTAGTTGGTCTTGATGCGCAGAGCGGCAGTCTCCGCCTTGTGCGCATTGTCGGTGAACGGCAACCGGTGCTTGTCGAATTGCACGCCTTCGAACTGGGCAAGAATGCTGTTGCCGATGGTCTCGGCCGTGATGCCGGTGGAGTCCGAGATGAAGAATACGGTTCGTTGCATGCGAGGCCCTGATGGCGGATGGCGTCTGGCCAAACCTTAGCAGGTTGCGAGATCCATCCTGCCGCCTCAGGTGCGCGATGAAGCGGGCCAACCCGGCCGGAAACAGGTCGGAAATCCGGCGGTCAAAATGTACTGCCAGCTGACTGGTATCCCGTTGGAATGGCATCTGCCTGCAATGGTCTTCTTGTGCTGCGCACCATCCGCAGCGGACAATACCAGTTCTTTGCAAACCGCTTCGGGCTTGCATGTCGCGCCCATTCCACTATCCGCAACGCTTCCCCAAAAGGAGACACCCTTGAACGATCTGGTGCTTTGGCTCGACCAACTGCGCATGACTGACCTGGGCAAGGTTGGCGGCAAGAACGCCTCGCTGGGCGAGATGATCGGCAACCTGGCCAAACTGGGTGTCTCCGTGCCGGGTGGTTTCGCCACCACCGCCGACGCGTTCCAGCAGTATCTGCAGAAGAGCGGGCTGGCCAGGCGCATCCAGGATCGACTGGAGCACCTCGATGTCGACGACGTCGACACCCTGGTCGCGGCCGGCAAGGAAATCCGTGGCTGGATCGTCGACACCGCCCTGCCCGGCGAACTCGAGCAGGCGATCCGCGATGCCTACATCAAGCTGTGCAAGGACGCCGCTCCTGTTGAAAAGTCCGGCGATGGATCACCGGTTTTTGATTCTGGCGATCAGGGACGATCGCAAAAATATCCCGACATCGCCGTCGCGGTGCGCTCGTCGGCCACCGCCGAGGACCTGCCCGACGCCTCGTTCGCCGGTCAGCAGGAAACCTTCCTCAACGTGATCGGCATCGATGACGTACTGCACAAGGTCAAGGAAGTCTTCGCTTCGTTGTACAACGACCGCGCCATCGCCTATCGCGTACACCAGGGCTTCAAGCACGAGGAGGTGTTCCTTTCCGCCGGCGTGCAGCTGATGGTGCGCTCGGACGTGGGTGCCTCCGGCGTGCTGTTCACGCTGGACACCGAATCGGGTTTCCGCGACGTGGTGTTCGTCACCGGCTCCTACGGCTTGGGCGAGATGGTCGTGCAGGGTGCGGTCAACCCGGACGAGTTCTACGTATTCAAGCCCACGCTGCGTCAGGGCAAGCCGGCCGTGCTGCGTCGCAATCTCGGCGCCAAGCAGTTGCGCATGGTCTATTCCAGCGCACCGGGCGAGCGCGTCAGGACCGAGGACACTCCGGCGGACCTGCGCAACAAGTTCTGCATCAACGACGAGGATGTGCAGGAGCTGGCGCGGCAGTCGCTGATCATCGAAAAGCATTACGACCGCCCGATGGACATCGAGTGGGCGAAGGACGGCCACACCGGCAAGATCTACATCGTGCAGGCACGCCCGGAAACGGTGAAGTCACGCTCGCACGCCACCCAGCTCGAGCGCTTCCACCTCAGCGAAAAGGGCAAGGTGCTGGCCGAGGGCCGTTCCATCGGCCAGAAGATCGGCGCGGGCAAGGCGCGCGTGATCCGCTCGCTGTCGGACATGAACAAGGTGCAGGCCGGTGACGTGCTGATCGCCGACATGACCGATCCCGATTGGGAGCCGGTGATGAAGCGCGCCTCTGCCATCGTCACCAACCGCGGCGGGCGTACCTGCCATGCGGCGATCATTGCGCGCGAGCTGGGCGTGCCCGCCGTGGTCGGCACCGGCAATGCACTGGAGCTGATCCCCGATGGCGCCGAGGTGACCGTGTCGTGCGCCGAGGGCGACACCGGCACGATTTACGAGGGCATCCTGAAGTTCGAGCGGATTACCGCCGACCTCGGTGACATGCCCGACGCACCGCTGAAAATCATGATGAACGTGGCCAACCCCGAGCGCGCGTTCGATTTCGGCATGCTGCCGAATGCCGGCATCGGCCTGGCACGCCTGGAAATGATCATCGCCAGTCACATAGGCGTGCATCCGAAGGCGTTGCTGGAATACGCCAAGCAGGACGCCGAGACGAAGGCGAAGATCGACGAGCGCATTGCCGGCTACGCCGGTCCGGTCGAGTTCTACGTCGACCGTCTGGCCGAAGGCATCGCCACCATCGCCGCGTCGGTGTATCCGAAGCCGGTGATCGTGCGGCTGTCCGACTTCAAGTCGAACGAATACGCCGGCCTGCTCGGTGGTTCGCGCTACGAGCCGCATGAAGAAAACCCGATGATCGGTTTCCGCGGCGCCAGCCGCTACGTCGACCCCAGCTTTGCCGAGGCCTTCGGACTGGAGTGCAAGGCGGTCAAGCGCGTGCGCGAGGTGATGGGCCTGGACAACGTCTGGGTGATGATCCCGTTCGTGCGCACGCTCGGCGAAGGCCGCAAGGTGATCGAGGTGCTGGCGAAGAACGGCCTCAAGCAGGGTGAGCACGACCTGAAAGTCATCATGATGTGCGAGGTGCCCTCGAACGCCCTGCTCGCCGATGAATTCCTCGACATCTTCGACGGCTTCTCGATCGGCTCCAACGACCTCACCCAGCTCACCCTGGGCCTGGACCGCGACTCCAGCATCGTGGCCAGCCTGTTCGACGAGCGCGACCCGGCGGTGAAGAAGCTGCTGTCGATGGCGATCAAGACCGCCCGCGCCAAGGGCAAGTACATCGGCATCTGCGGCCAGGGACCCAGCGACCATCCGGACTTGGCCGAATGGCTGATGGAACAGGGCATCGAATCGCTGTCGCTGAACCCCGACACCGTGGTCGACACCTGGCTGCGCCTGGCGAAAAAGAAGGCGAATTGACGGCGTTGCCGTCAAGCACCAGCCAAGAATCACCATGCACCGCAGCAAAAGGGCCGGATTCGTCTGGCCCTTTTGCTGTTTGACGCTCTCCATTTCATGCTTCGATTCAAGCCGGATCATGGGCCAGCAGGGTTTGCGGGCTCCGGCCAGCTGGCCAGGCCCGCACCCCATGATCACCTTGCACTGCAGCTTGCCCGGTTTCGGGCGCGACGCTAGCTTCCATACACGTGTTTCAATCCTTGATTTGAAGCAGGCGTCAGCTCCAGGAGCGGCGCCGTCATGGGGCAGACTTCTTGAGTCCGACGCAGCGCACCAATCCCAGTGATACCCGCAAGCGACTGCTCGAGGCGACCGAGTGGCTGTTCATCGAGGGTGGCTATGAGGCCATGTCGCTGCGCCATATCACCGCGCGGGCCGGTGCCAACCTTGCTGCCGTGAATTACCACTTCGGCAGCAAGGAGGCGCTGGTCCAGGAACTGCTGTCACAGCGACTGGACCGACTCAACCGCGAGCGCCTGCAGTTGCTGACCGCCTGCGAACGGCAGCAACCCGACGGCCTGGACGCGCGCGCGGTGCTGGCCATGCTGTTTGTGCCGGCTTTCAGGCTCGGTCACGGAAGTGCATCGGGGCCGGCCTTCATGCGCCTGCTTGGACGGGTCTACAGCGACCCGTCACCCTTCATCCAGGATTACCTGCAGCAGCATTACCGATCGATTTCCGGGCGATTCTTCGAGGCGTTCGCGCGCGCCCTGCCCGAACTGCCACGCGGCGAACTCGGACTGCGCCTGCATTTCGCCTTGAAGGCGCTCTCCGGCATGCTGGCCGGAGAAGACATGCAGCAACTGATCGCCAGCATCAGCAAGGGCGAGGCGATCAACGATGCCGAGCTGCTGGCGCGACTGATCTCGCTGGTCTCCCCCATCCTCACCGCGCCGCATGGAAGCCCGGAGCAAGTCGAAGTGATCGAACAAGTGTTGCGCCAGGACCGGGTGACCGCCGACGCCAGCGCGACACCGCACGCCGCCGATCCGGATTCCCGGCTTGGCGGCGCCCCGCCATCTCCTCTATGGATTCAGGATGGGAGACCTGTGTCCTGATCAAGCAACACCGTGCAATCTTCCGATACATGCTGCCCCAATCGTTACCGCACAAAACCAGAAAGTCATCGCTGCGGATGTAACCCATCCCGGATCTTTTGTCACAGGAGAACCCACGTGGACCGTCAAACTTTGCAAACTCTCTCCCGTCGCGGCACCAAGGCCAGCCTCGCCCTGGCCGTCGCCGGCGCGCTCGCCATGCCGCTGGGTGCACAGGCAGGTTCCTTCCAGCTTCCCACCGACAACGCCGCGGGCTGGGCACGCGCCAACGCCGGCGGCTCGCTGTTCGCCAACGATCCGACCGCGGTCTACAACAACCCGGCCGCGATGGCATTCTTCGACGGTACGCTGGTTCAGCTGACCGGCACCGGCATTCGCCCCAGCGCCAAGTTCGAAGGGTCGTTCCGCGACCAGCAGGGCCACCCCACCACCGGTGACAATCCGGACGGTTTCGGCAAGTTCATTCCCTTCCCGAACATGGCCTTCGCCACCAAGGTCAACGATCGCCTGGCGCTCGGCGCCAGCATCACCGTACCTTACGGTCTGGTCAGCAAATACAACCCGACCTGGCAGGGACGCTACTTCGGCAGCAAGACCAGCGTGCAGTCGATCGCGGTGAGCCTCTCAGCCGGCTTCAAGGTCAACGACCAGTTCTCGATCGGCGCAGGGCTGGTCGGTCAGCGCACCAAGGCACAGCTCAACAGCATGCTTGATCCCTATGGCTCGGCCGCCGGCTTGCTGGGCGCCCCGATTCTTGGCGCGCCGCAGAGCGGCGACCTGCAGCTCAATGTGGACGTGAAGAAGAAATTCGCGTTCGGCTACTTTGCCGGCTTCGAATTCAAGCCGACGACGCGTGACAGCATCGGCTTCAGCTACCACTCGGAAATCAAGCAGACCCTCAGCGGCAGGTATGCCTTGTACGGCAGCCAGTCCAGCAAGAACCTGCTCGCCCTCGCTCCGGTGGTTTTCCCGAACGCGGGCCTTCCCACGCTGAATCCTGATGGTGACAAGGCCAGCGCGGAATTCAACATGCCGGCATTCGCCAGCCTGGACTGGCTGCACGCATTCAGTGACAACCTCAGTATCGCAGCGGGCGTGAAGTGGACTGACTGGTCCAACTTCAAGAAGCTCACGCTGACCTCGAATGGAGCCACCCTCGTCAGTCTGCCGCAAGCGTACAAGGATGCCTGGGTCTACTCGATCGGCGGCGACTACAAGCTGGACTCGCAGTGGACGCTGCGTGCCGGCGTGGGTTACGACGAAACCCCGTCCAACATCATCAGCCGCGATCCCCGCATCCCCGACGGCTCCCGTCGCCTGTTGGGCTTCGGTCTGGGCTACCAGGCCACCGACAAGTTGGCCGTCGACCTCGGCTACCAGCATCAGTTCGTCAGCGACGCCCGGGTCAAGCTGACCAACCCGGCGGCTCTCGGTTACGGCACCATGGACGGCAAATTCAAGGACCACGGCGACGTGGTCAGCCTCACCGGTACGTATCGTTTCTGATCAAGGTTGTGGCAGTTGAATGAATGAGGGCCGCGAAAGCGGCCCTCATTCATTGCGGCGTAGCCCGACAGTCGGACCGACTCAACGCGAACGCACGATCAAGACCGTGATGTTGTCATCGCCCCCACTGTCCAGCGCGCACAGAAGCAACTGGTCGACGCATTCCTGCGCAGCCAGATCGGTGCGCGCCATCTTGCGCGCGATGGCGGTGTCGCCGACGCCTTCGGTCAAGCCATCGCTGCACAGCAGGAAGCCCATGCCGGGCTCGAGTCGACCGCGCGCCATGCCGATATGCAGTTGCTCGATGGCGGTGACACCCAGGGCCTGGGTCAGCACATTGCGCTGCGGATGCTCGGCGGCCTGCGCGGGGTCCAGCTGACCTGCTTCGACCAGCGCCTGAACGAGGGAATGATCATGACTGACCTGGCGCAGCCCCTGGGTCCACTGATAGACCCGGCTGTCACCCACCCAGGCCACCTCATGGCTGTCGCCTTCCACCTTCAGCGCCGCAATGGTGGTGCCCATCGGCAGGATGTCGAAGCTGTCGCGGGCACGACTGAGCAGGCGTTCGGCAGCACCGCGCACCGCCTCCATCAGGCTGTGTCCCTCCCTGACCAGGCGCACGACCTCGTCACGCACCAGCGCCGAGGCGACTTCACCGTGCTGGTGCCCGCCCATGCCGTCGGCCACCAGGAACAGGCCCAGCGAAGCATCGGCGTAGTAGGTGTCCTCATTGCGCGTGCGACGCAGGCCGACGTGCGTTCCGTGTCCGAATTCGATCATGGGTACTCAATGGCAGCTGGCCGCGGCAGCATGCCGGAAGACCGGGTTGTTGTCACGGCAAGTTCGCTCGCGTATGATTCCCGGCTCGCATGAGCCACCATGCAATGCACCGGAGAGGTGGCAGAGTGGTCGAATGTACCTGACTCGAAATCAGGCGTTGGTGAAAGCCAACCGTGGGTTCGAATCCCACCCTCTCCGCCAGAAAAGCAAAACGCCCCCATGTGGGGCGTTTTGCTTTTCTGTTGGTGACGGCTGGGTGAGAAACCGCCCGGGTTACTCGGCACATCCTGTGCCTCGCCCTGCGGGCCATCGGCTGCGCCGATGTTCGACTACGGCATCCTGCCTTCATCGTCGACAAATTCGCCGGGAGCGAATTTGGACATCCGCAGGCTGGCCCCGCAGCGAAGCGAAGGGGTTCGGCCCAAGGATGGCCGAACAATCCCACCCTTAACTCACAGCACTCCATCCTTCGCAGCCGCTTTGCTTTTCCCACCAGCACCAACAACGCAACTACTGCTCCGCCGCTGTCATCAACAGTCAAACCGTCCGCCAGACACTCACCCCACCCGCACTCTTGTCCAGCGCATCCAGCCGCTGCTCGTGCAAGGCCAGCTCTTCCCGGGATGCATGCAGAACCCGTGGGCGCGCATGCAACACCATCGGCGCCACAATCATCACGTCATGCTGCTCGGCGGCGCCCTCGAAACCCAGATCGAAGGCTACCTGCCCGGATGTCATCGCCAGATAGACGTCTGCCAGCAACTGGGCGTCGATCAGGCCGCCATGCAGGTCCCGCCGCGAATTGTCGACGCCCAGGCGCTTGCACAGCGCGTCGAGGCTGTTGCGCTGGCCGGGATAGCGCTCGCGTGCCATCGCCAGGGTATCGAGCACGGTGCAACGGTCGCCGATCCTGCCAGCACGCTGACCCAGTCGAGCCAGCTCGGCGTCGAGGAAGCCGATATCGAAGCTGGCGTTGTGGATGATCAGTTCCGCCCCATCGATGAAAGCGAGGAAGTCGTCCACCACGTCGGGAAAACGCGGCTTGTCGAGCAGGAATTCATCCTCGATGCCGGTTACCAGGCGGGCGCCCTCGTCGATCGCCCGATCGGGGTTGAGGTAGGTCTGGTAGTGCCGGCCGGTGAGTCTGCGCTCGACCATTTCGACACAGGCAATTTCCACCAGCCGGTGTCCCTGGCGTACCTCAAGGCCGGTGGTTTCGGTGTCGAGGACGATCTGCCTCATGCCCCGCCCCGGAGTGCTTCGGCCTGCTCGCGCGCAGCCTGATCGACGCGCTCGTTCTCGGCGTGGCCGTTGTGCCCCCTGACCCACTTCCAGCGCACCTGATGGCCGGCGACGGCGTCCGACAGGCGTTGCCACAAGTCCTGGTTCTTTACCGGCTTCCTGTCCGCGGTACGCCAGCCATTGGCGCGCCATTTCGGCATCCATTGCTCGATGCCTTGCATGACGTAACGCGAATCGGTGGTGAGAACGACCTGACAGGGTCGTTTCAATGTCTCCAGTGCGCCGATCGCCGCCATCAATTCCATCCGGTTGTTGGTCGTGGCAGGGTCGCCGCCGGCGACCATCCGCTCGCTGCCCTGGGCACGCAACAGCGCAGCCCAGCCACCGGGCCCGGGATTGCCCAGGCATGCACCATCGGTAAACGCTTCCACTTCACTCATCGTCTTTTGCAGGTCCTTGGAAAAATCAAAGCGACGCACCGCGGCGCGCCGTCGGGGACAGGTGGCCGCCTGCCGTCACGCGCATCTGCGGCGGGCGTGATCGCAGCAGGGTCACCGGTCGCTGGCGCTTGCGTGCCACCAGCAGGTAGCCGCCACCCAGCAGGCTGGCAGGATTTTCCCGTGCGGCTCCCGCACCGGGCCACACGCTGCTGAAGCGCTGGACCTGCTCCACCATCAGTCCGGCTCGTTGCAGCTGACGTCGCAATCGCCAGGGCATCTGCAGCGCCGGCGTTCTGCCGCGCGCGTGCCAGTGCAACCATGCCGACCAGCCCCCCACTGGATGGATGCCGGTCAGTGCCAGGGTACCGCCGGGCGCCAGCACGCGAACGATTTCATCGAGCAAGGCTACGGGCTGCGGGGCCAACTCCAGCGCATGGCGTACCAGCACCAGTTCGAACGCGTCGTCGACAAAGGGCAGCGGTTCGTCCGCCAGGCCCAGCAGATCGCCCCGGTAGCCATCGCTGCGCAGAGCCAGCGAAGTCCAGCAACCCAGCATCGGCAACCCCGGAGCGGCGCGCTGGCAGGAGGCATCCAGCAACAGTCCATGCGTGCCGACACAGCGCTGCAGGCCGGGTTTCAGCAGCCGGATTTGTTCGTCCAGCAGGCGAAGCATGGGCGCACTGGAGTAGACCTCGTCGTCGGGTTGTTGCATGAAAACCGGTCCGGCCTCGATCGCTCCGCACAGTGTAACGGTTGATGCGATGGCTCCGCAGATCGCCATCCAGACGGAACTGCCGCACACAGCTGAATGGTGGCTCCAGCCATTAACGTCCTTCTAACGAGCCCGGCGCACCGCCGGTTATAGTCGACCGCCTCATGCGCGCCCGGGATGGCTGCGTCTGTTGTTCCACAGCAAGCTTCCGTGTCCGCGGGGCTTTCACAACGCAGCGGATCCCATCGTGCATCTTCTTCCGTTACCGGCCCTGGCCGACAACTACATCTGGCTGTTGCATGACGACGACGGCAATGCCCTGGTGGTCGACCCGGGCGATGCCGGCGTGGTGGAGCACGCCCTGGCGACGCTCGGCCTGCGCTTGCGCGCCATCCTGCTGACGCATCATCACCCCGATCACGTCGGCGGCATGCCCGCCTTGCGGGAACGCCACCACGTGGCGGTCTACGGGCCGGCCCATCCGGACATCGAGCCACCCGTCGAGCAGGTACGCCACGGCGATCGAATCACATTGACCGCGCCGGCCATTGGTTTCGACGTCCTCGCCGTGCCTGGCCACACCCTCAGCCACATCGCCTTCGTGGGCAGCGGACTGCTGTTTTGCGGCGACACCCTGTTCAGTCTCGGCTGCGGCCGGCTGTTCGAAGGCACACCCGCGCAGATGCTTGCTTCACTGGATCGTCTGCGTCAATTGCCTGCCGACACGCTGGTATGCGCCGGACACGAGTACACCGCTGCAAACGCACGATTCGCGCTGACGGTCGAACCCGCCAATGCCGACCTGGCGAAGCGAATGCGGGAAGTGACCAGCTTGCGCGAAGAACTCCAGCCAAGCCTGCCGGTGCAGCTTCGCAGCGAACTGGCCTGCAATCCCTTCCTGCGGATCGACACTGCCGGCGTCGTCGCCTGGGCGCGGCAACAAGGCTGCGCCGAAGATCGCGTCGAACGCTTTGCCACCCTGCGCCGCGCCAAGGATGATTTCCGCGGATGAGACCGACAAGCAGACTCCTCCCGGCCGTCCTGTCTGCGCTGTTGGCGGCATGCGCCAGCGTGCCTGCGCAGCGACCCTCTCGATCCGCCGGAACGCCTCCCCCTGCGCCAGTTCCCACCCTGGAAGCCCCGCTGCCGGACATCGAAGCCCCTGCACAAGCGGCCCAGACCGATGTGTGGACGCGGCTGCGAGCAAGCTTTGCGATGCCAGGCTGCGACGCCGACCCGGCTGTACTGAAGTGGGCCGGCCGCTTTACCCGCCATCCGCAGCAGTTCGAGAGCCAGTTGCAGGCGGTGTTGCCGCGTTTGGTCTATGTGCAGAAAGTGGCTGAGAGCTACGACGTGGCCGGAGAATTCGTGCTGCTGCCCTGGGTGGAGAGCCACTTCCGCCCGATTGCGGCGCGCAAGCACCGCCCTGCCGGCATGTGGCAACTCATGCCCGTCACCGCCGGAGCGCTCGGACTGCGCGTGGATCGTCACTATGACGGCCGCCTCGACGTGCCGGCCTCGGCCAATGCCGTCATGAAATTGCTGGAGCAGTATCACAAGCAGTTCGGCGACTGGCGCGTCACTGATTACGCCTACAACGCCGGAGAGTTCGCCGTCCGTCGGATCATCGCCAAACACGGCATGCCGCCTCGGCAACCGGCCATACCGGAGCTGCCCGTGCGCAAGGTGACTCGCGAGCACCTCACCAAGTTGCTGGCGATCGCCTGCGTGGTACGCGAGCCGGCGCGCTTCAGCGTCAATCTCCCATCCCTGCCCGGGGAGCAGCATCTGGTCCAGACCGACGTCCCCCATTCGATGTCGATGAGGCAGGCGGCCGATCGTGCCGGCATGAACGTTGATGCCTTGAGGCGATTGAACGGTGCCTTTGGTGGCGAGGTGATCGACACGGCAGCCGCTTCCTACCTGATGATGCCGGCCGGGCACGCACGTCAGTTCAACCAGGCCCGACCGGGAGTGGCCAGTGACAGTGGCGACTTGCTGCAGGCGGCTGTCACGACGAACCCGTCAACCGCCGATACTTCGGCTCGACGAGTTTCACGCAAGACCCATGTCGTCAAACCTGGCGACAGCCTGTGGCAGATTGCCCGCACGCATTCGATCAAGGTGGATCAGCTCAAGCGCTGGAATCACCTGGGCGGACACCCGCTGAAGCTTGGCCAGGTCTTGCTGATCAGCGCGCCCGACTGACCGCGGGAAGTGGCGAGTGTCCAGCCTCGTGACTGGCGATCGAGGACGGTCCGGAAGCGTCCATCCCTCATCACGAAAAGGAAGGACGGCCTCGGCCGTCCTTCTTTTCAATCGGCGACATGAACCAGCCGATGTCTACAAGCGTTGCTTGTTGATCTTGATCTCGACCTTGGACTTCAGATGGTCGATCAGCTCGCGAGTCGCCTCGTAGCCATAGGCCTGCGCCATCTGCTGGCGCAATGCTTCGCGCTGCTCCGGCAACAGCTTGGAAAGATCGCCTTCCTGCACCTTGTCGACCGCCAGCAAGGCGTAACCACCGTTCAACATGTCCACCGCGGCAAACTGCGGCTTGTTGCCCACCGGGTGCGGCAGCAGGAACGCCTGGGTCAGCAACGGTGCCGGTACCTGGGCGTGACGGACCGCCTCGCTCACCGTGGTGACCGTGACGCCCAGCGACTTGGCCACCTCGTCCATCGATTCACCCTTGCGCAGACGCGCCAGGGCATCGTCGGCCTGCTTCTTCTCGACGACGGCCATGCGCTGGTCGAGGATCTTCTGCTTCACGTCGGCGCGCACCTCGGCCAGCGGCTTGGCAGCGGCCGGGATGTGCTGGTCGAGGTGAATCACCACCGAATGGTTGTTGCCCAGATCGATCAGTGCGGAATTGTTGCCCTGAACCAGCACGTCGTCACTGAAAGCCGCGGCAACAAGCTTGGGATTGGCTGCCACACCCTCACCACCCTGGCGCGAGAACAGCCCAGTGGTCTTGATCGGCAGCTTCAACGCCACCGAAGCAGGCTCAAGCGAGCTGGGGTTCTGATAGGTGTTGTCGGACATCTTGCCCGCGACATCGTTGTAGTTGCGGTCGCGATCGGCCGCGGTAGCTTCCTTGGCCAGCTGATCACGCACTTCCTCGAACGGCTTGGACTCGCCGCTGCGAATATCGCGCAACCAGATGATGTGGTAACCATCGGTCGACAGCACCGGCTTGGAAATCTCGCCCTTCTTCAACGCGAACAGGGCCGAATCGAAAGCCTCGTTGGTGACGCCCTTCTCCAGCCAGCCCAGATCACCGCCCAGGCGGCGCGAACCCAGATCCTGCGAATCCTGCTGGGCCAGCTTGGCAAAATCGGCGGGACTGGCCTCAGCGGCGATCTTGTCGGCCTTCGCCAGCGCGGCCTTCTGCTGTTCCGGCGTGGCGTTGGCGGGAACGTTGATCAGGATGTGCGAAACAAGCCGCTGTTCCGGCTGCACGAACCGCTGTTTCTCGCTCGCATAGCGCTTGCGCAAATCATCGTCGCTCGGCTGCGCCACCAGGGGCAGGTCCGCGCCGACCACTTCGATGTATTTCACCGAAACCATTTCGGGCTTCATGTAGTCGGCCTGGTGCGCCTTGTACCAGGCTTCGATCTCGGCGTCGCTCACCACGCTGTTCTGAAGCGTCGGCTGCTGCAGCACGAAGTAGCGCAGGTCGCGACGCTGAGCTTGCAGCTTCAGGAACTGGTCGAGCCTGGCATCGCTGACGATGGTGCTGGCGGTGATCGCCGAGGGCAGCAACTGGATCGCCAGCGACGAACGGACTTCGTTTTCGAACGTGCCCGCGGTCTTGTACTGACTGGTCAGCCAGGCGCGATAGCTGGTTCCATCGAACTGGCCGTTGACCTGGAACGCGGGAATTGACGCGATGTAATTGCGCATCGCCAGATCGGAAACCCGCAGGCCCCAATCCGCGTTCGCCTGCCGCAGCACTTGTTCGTCGACCATGCCATCAAGAATACGCAGCTTGGTTTCGGTCTTCTCGAATGCGCTGGAATCGAACTGCTCGCCCTGCTCGGCGACCTGCTGCTGCCGCACCTGGTTCACCCGATCCTGGAACGCACGCTGATCGATCTCGTGCTTGCCGACCTTGGCAATGTAGGCATCGTCGTGGGACATGAAGTAGCTCTCCATGCCAAACAGCGACATCGCGAAAACGCAAACCCCGAGAAGGATGATGGACGGCCATCCATGCATCTTGTTACGCATTGCCTGCAGCATCGAAATCTTCCCGCAAGATGGTGAAAGCGCATGGCGCGCGAATGGCTCAAGTCAGCAAACCGACTCACACCGTCCAGCAATAGCCATCCCGGACGCACGCGAACCGCTCAAATGACAAGGGCGCCACACGGGCGCCCTTGCGAACTGTGGCGGAGTGGACGGGACTCGAACCCGCGACCTCCGGCGTGACAGGCCAGCATTCTAACCAACTGAACTACCACTCCGCACTATCTGGTGGGTGCTGTAGGGATCGAACCTACGACCACCGCCTTGTAAGGGCGACGCTCTACCGCTGAGCTAAGCACCCGAAACCAAGCGTCAGCCGCTTAGTTTAGGGCATCCTTCAAAGTCTTGCCAGCCTTGAAAGCAGGCACTTTCGAGGCCTTGATCTTGATCGCTTCGTTGGTGCGCGGGTTGCGACCGGTACGGGCAGCGCGCTTGCGCACGGTGAACGTGCCGAAGCCGACAACCGAGACATCCTCACCGCTCTTCAACGACTTCTGCACGGTCTCGAAAAAAGCTTCCAGAGCACGGCCAGCGTCAGCCTTGGTCAGCTCGGCCTTCTCGGCAATGGCATTGATCAGATCGGTTTTATTCATTGAGAAAACTCCCTCGTTCGGATTTCGTCGACGCGGTCAGCCGGAAGACGGGACAGCGTCGACATGGATGGTTGGCTCGCAGGATGCCATCACGCAACCCGCAACGCTGCGCTGGGATGCAACGCCGGGACTGCGGTAGCGCCTTTATACCAGTGCGTTGCCGGAAGGCGCAACACAAGTCACAGCAACGTTTCCGCAAGATCCGGCACTTGCCGATCCGTTCGCAAAACAAGTGTCGAACGACCAGGCACAATCAGCCCGACGATAACGTGCAACCAACGACGCCACGCTTGTGCGTGGCGTCGTTGGCGGTCAGGCACCGACAGTGCGGATCGCGCCTGTCTAGTGGGTCAGCGAAGGCGCTTCCGTCGAGTCTTCGGAAATCGCTGCAGGAGTCTCGTTCTTCGCCGCGTTCGGCAGCAACGGTCGCTCCAGCGCGATGTCCAGCACCTCATCAATCCAGCGCACCGGATGAATCTGCATGGACGAGGTGATGTTGGCAGGCATGTCGGCGAGGTCTTTCTTGTTGTCCTCCGGAATGATCACCGTGGTGATCCCGCCACGATGCGCCGCGAGCAGCTTCTCCTTCAGCCCGCCGATCGGCAGCACCCGGCCGCGCAGCGTGATCTCGCCGGTCATTGCCACTTCGGAGCGTACCGGTACCTTGGTCAACACCGACACCAGCGCGGTGCACATCGCAATGCCCGCGCTGGGACCATCCTTCGGCGTGGCACCTTCCGGCACGTGGATGTGCACATCGAGCTTCTGGTGGAATTCGGGATCGATGCCGAGCTGGTCGGCACGTGCGCGCACCACCGACAACGCGGCCTGGATGGATTCCTTCATGACGTCACCAAGCTGGCCGGTGTGCACCAGCCGGCCCTTGCCCGCCACCACTGACGCTTCGATGCTCAGGAGCTCTCCGCCGACCTGGGTCCAGGCCAGACCAGTGACCAGACCCACCTCGTTCTGCAATTCCTTGCGACCAAAATCGAAACGCCGCACGCCCAGGTAGTGATCGAGATTGTCCGAGTTCACCCTGACCTTGTCTGGCGCGGACTTCGCCTTGCCCTTTCCGGCCTTCGCCGGCACCTTGTTCCTGCCCTTCCTCACCTGCCCCAGAGTCAGCTCCTTGACCACCTTGCGGCAGATTTTGGAAATCTCCCGCTCCAGGTTGCGCACACCGGACTCGCGCGTGTAGTAGCGCACGATGTCGCGCAATGCCTCCTCGGTGACACTGAGTTCCTCCACCTTCAGGCCATTCGCCTTGAGTTGCTTGGCCAGCAGATATTTCTGCGCGATGCCGAGCTTCTCGTCCTCGGTGTAACCGGGGATGCGGATGACCTCCATGCGGTCCAGCAACGGACCGGGAATGTTCAGCGAGTTGGCCGTGGCGATCCACATCACCTCGGATAGATCGAGGTCGACCTCGAGATAGTGATCGTTGAATGCGTGATTCTGTTCGGGATCAAGCACCTCAAGCAGCGCCGACGACGGGTCGCCGCGGAAATCCATCGACATCTTGTCGATTTCATCGAGAACGAACAACGGATTCTTCGCGCCCACCTTGTTGATGTTCTGCACGATGCGACCGGGCATGGAGCCGATATAGGTGCGCCGATGGCCGCGGATCTCGGCCTCGTCACGGACGCCGCCCAGGCTCATCCGGACGAACTTCCGGTTGGTCGCCTTGGCAATCGACTGGCCCAGCGAGGTCTTGCCCACGCCCGGCGGCCCGACCAGGCACAGGATCGGCCCCTTCATCACGGAGACGCGCTGCTGCACGGCGAGGTATTCGAGGATCCGCTCCTTCACCTTCTCCAGCCCGAAATGGTCGGCATCCAGCACTTCCTGGGCCAGCTGCAGGTCCTTGCGCACCTTGCTGCGTTTCTTCCAGGGCACGCCGACCAGCCAGTCGAGATAGTTGCGCACCACGGTCGCCTCGGCGGACATCGGCGACATCTGCTTGAGCTTGTTGAACTCCTGCCGCGCCTTGGTCAGTACCGGCTTGGGCATGCCCGAGCCCTCGATCTTCTTCTGCAGTTCCTCGGTTTCGTTCGGGCCCTCTTCGTTGTCGCCCAGTTCCTTCTGGATCGCCTTCATCTGTTCGTTGAGGTAGTACTCGCGCTGGCTCTTCTCCATCTGCGACTTGACCCGTCCGCGGATGCGCTTTTCCACCTGCTGCAGGTCCATCTCGCCATCAACCAGGCCAATCAGCAGCTCGAGGCGCTGGCCGACATCGGCGGTCTCCAGCACCTTCTGCTTGTCCGCCATGCGCACGGAAAGGTGCGCGGCGATGGAATCGGCGACGCGCGAGGGGTCGTCTACACCGGACAGGCTGGCGAGCACTTCCGGCGGCAATTTGCGGCTTTGCTTGACCAGTTGCTCGAACAGCGAAATGAGCGTGCGCGAAACCACGTCGAGCTCACGCTCCTTGGCGTTGTAGACCGGCTCGATCACGCGCGAGCGCGCGGTCAGCATGCCGCCTTCCTCCCTGAAATCCTCGACCGAGACGCGCGACTGGCCCTCCACCAGCACCTTGACCGTGCCATCGGGCAGTTTCAACAGCTGCAACACGCCAGCCAGCGTGCCGATCTGGTGCAGGTCGGCAATCTCCGGATCGTCGATGTCCGGGCTCTTCTGCGCAACCAGCAGGATCTGCCGCTCGCCCTCCATGGCGCGTTCCAGCGCACGCATGGACTTGTCGCGACCGACAAACAGCGGAATCACCATATGCGGATAGACCACGACATCGCGCAACGGCAATACCGGCAAAGCGTCCAGCGCAGCAGGAAGGGGGGAGTTCTTGGCCATGAAAGAGGGGTCCCTCGGTCGGTTGTGCGTTCAACCCGACACTGCGCCGGGCATCCCAACTCGTCAAGTGGAGGCGCGCGTCAACCTAGTCAAGGTCGACCGGTCGCCAAAACGGAAACGGCTCCGGCGAAATCACCGGAGCCGTCGTCGATGCCGCTGGCACAGCAGATGATCAGGCGGCGTCGCCGGCCTCGCCCGCCACACGCTGCTGCAGGTTGCCGCGGTAGATCAGGTAAGGCTCGGCCTGGCCCTCGATCACCGCGTCATCCACCACCACCTTGCTGACGTGTTCCAGTGAAGGCAGCTCGTACATGGTGTCCAGCAGCACCTGCTCCAGAATGGTGCGCAGGCCGCGGGCGCCGGTCTTGCGCTTGAGCGCCTTCTTGGCAATCGCCTGCAATGCCTCCGGGCGGAACTCAAGCTCGACCTCTTCCATCTCGAACAGCTTCTTGAACTGCTTGGTCACCGCGTTCTTCGGTTCGGTGAGGATCTTCACCAGCGCCGCTTCGTCCAGCTCGTCCAGCGTGGCCACCACGGGCAGGCGCCCGACGAACTCCGGGATCAGTCCGAAGCGCACCAGATCGGCCGGCTCGACATCGGACAGCACCTTGCCCAGGTTCTCGGTGCGTTCCTTGGAACGGACCTCAGCCGAGAAGCCGATGCTGGTGTTCTCGGAGCGCTGCTGGATGACTTTCTCCAGACCGGCAAACGCGCCACCGCAGATGAACAGGATGTTCTTGGTGTCCACCTGCAGGAATTCCTGCTGCGGATGCTTGCGCCCGCCCTGCGGCGGCACCGATGCCAGGGTGCCCTCGATCAGCTTCAGCAGGGCCTGCTGCACACCCTCGCCGGACACGTCGCGCGTGATCGACGGGTTCTCGCTCTTGCGCGAGATCTTGTCGATCTCGTCGATGTAGACGATGCCCGACTGGGCCTTCTCCACGTCGTAGTCGCACTTCTGCAGCAGCTTCTGGATGATGTTCTCGACATCCTCGCCGACGTAACCCGCCTCGGTCAGCGTGGTGGCGTCGGCGATCGTGAACGGCACGTTGAGCAACCGCGCCAACGTTTCGGCCAGCAGCGTCTTGCCCGAACCGGTCGGCCCGATCAGCAGGATGTTCGATTTGCCCAGTTCGATGTCGTCGCTCTTCTGGCGCGACTCGATCCGCTTGTAATGGTTGTACACCGCCACCGCCAGCGCCTTCTTGGCGCGGCTCTGGCCTACCACGTACTGATCCAGCGATTCACGGATCTCGCGCGGCTTCGGCAACTGGGTGCGACCGGAGGCCGCCTTTTCTTCCAGCTCCTCGCGGATGATGTCGTTGCAGAGTTCCACGCATTCGTCGCAAATGAACACGGAAGGACCCGCGATCAGCTTGCGCACTTCATGCTGGCTCTTGCCACAGAAAGAGCAATAGAGAATCTTGCCGCTGTCGCTGGAACGCCCTTGCCGGTCGTCACTCATACTGTCGGTCCCGCTGGTGAATCTGGATGCGCCGCGAGAATAACACAGGGCCCCGCCTCTGCCTGCGGGCGCGGGGCCGCTCTCGTGACCGTGGTTTGGAAAACGGAACTCAGGCCGATTTCACCGTCTCGCCAGCACGTTTGTCGAGCACTTCATCGATCAGGCCATACGCCTTGGCATCCACCGCGTTCATGAAGCGGTCGCGCTCCATGTCCAGCTCGATCTTCTCGACTGACTGGCCGGTGTGTTCCGCATACAACTTGTTCAGTCGCTCACGGATGTAAAGGATCTCCCGTGCCTGGATCTCGATGTCGGTGGCCTGACCCTGCGCACCGCCCGAGGGCTGGTGGATCATGATGCGCGAGTTGGGCAGCGCGAAACGCTTGCCCTTGGCGCCGGCCATCAGCAGGAACGAGCCCATGCTGCAAGCCTGGCCGATGCACATGGTGCTGACGTTGGGCTTGATGAACTGCATCGTGTCGTAGATCGCCAGGCCGGCGGTGACGGCACCGCCCGGGCTGTTGATGTAGAAATTGATGTCCTTGTCCGGATTCTCCGACTCGAGGAACAGCATCTGCGCCACGATCAGGTTCGCGACCTGGTCATTGACCTCGCCGACCAGGAAGATCACGCGCTCTTTCAACAAGCGTGAATAAATGTCGTAGGAGCGCTCGCCGCGAGCGGTCTGCTCGACGACCATCGGCACCAAATTGAGGTTCTGGATCTGATCCATGGCCATGTTTGCAGCTCTCCGTTGATGAACCTGGCGCAATTGCTCAGGCAGATGGCTCGGGCCAAGGGCTTAAGCCCCGGCCGGACGCATCACCTCGTCGAACGTCAGATCCAGCTGCGTGGTCCTGGCGTGCTCGGCCACCCACTCTGCCACCTGGTCTTCCATCACGCGGTTCTGCAACCCTGACATCAGTTGGGGGTCGCCGTTGTACAGTTCAATGACCTTTTCCGGCTCTTCATAGGTCGAGGCAATCGCGGCCAGCTGCTCAGCCACGCGCTTGCGATCGATCTTGATCTCCTGCTTGCGGGCGATCTCGCCCATCAGCAGACCGGCGATCACGCGCTGGCGGGCCACCGGCGTGGCAGCCTCGATCAGCTGCGGCGGCGGCTGCTGGCCCTGCGGCACGCTGCCGGCAGCCATGTTGCGGGCTTCGGACTGGACCATCAGCTTCGGCACATCAAGCTCGGCATGCGTCACGGCAAGCTTCTCGGCCACTTCGGACTTCAGCCGGCCCATCAAGGCAGCCTTCAGTTCGCGCTCGAGATTCGCACGCACTTCCTTGCGGAAAGTCTCCAGGTCACCGTCGGCAATGCCGAACAACTTGGCGAATTCGGCGTCGATGTCGGGCAACTTCGGTGCCTGCACCTTGAGGATGCTGAAGCTGACCCTGGCGTTCTTGCCGGCCAGCTGCTCGTTGCGGAAATCCTCCGGAAACAGCACCTCGGTCTCGAAGCTGTCGGTGCTCTTGCGGCCGGTCAGGGCCTCATCCAGGGCCTTGAACAGGGTGCCCGAGCCGAGCACGCTGCCGGCGCGCTCCAGGCCCTCGGCCGGGAAGCGATAGTCGCCTGCGCTGGCTGCATATTCGAACATCACGAAATCGCCTTCGGCCGAAGCGCGGTCGACTTCGTCGAAGCTGCGACGCTGCTGCCGCAGGGTCTCCAGCATCTTGTCGATGTCCGCGTCGCTGACCTCGGCAACCGGGCGGTTGATCTCGAGCGCGGCAACGTCGACTTGCGGAAACTCCGGCATGATCTCGAACGTGGCGGTGTAGGCGATCTCGCCGTTTTCCGGCCTGCCGGTGGTGTCGATGGCCGGATTCGCGATCGGCTGCAGCTTCTCCTGCTGCACCGCCTCACGCAGCGTGCTGCCGATCAGATCCGACAACACTTCACCGCGCACCTGCTCGCCGAAACGCTGCTTGATCACCGTGGTGGGCACCTTGCCCGGACGGAAACCCTTCAGACGAACGGTGCGGCCCATTTCCGCGATGCGGGCGCTGACCTGCGTCTCAAACCGCTCAGCCGGAAATTTCACCGTGAGCTTGCGCTCGAGCGAGCCGATGTTCTCAACCGAAACCTGCATGACGTCTCCTGGTACTACCTGATTGTTGTGGGCCCGCACAGGCGCCATGGCGGCCGTGCCGCCCGGAAAACTAAAGAAATCAACGGGGCATGGTGCGAAAGGCGGGACTCGAACCCGCACGGGGTTAACCGCCAGAACCTAAATCTGGTGCGTCTACCAATTCCGCCACTCTCGCCTTGCCACCCTTGTCAAACGATCCCAACCCACTGATATGCAAGGCCAACATGGACTGCCTGAGCAAATCCGCCACGACCTCTCGCACCCCGCCGGTGTGATCGTCTAAGTTGATGATTCCCTTATACGAAAGCGGACCATTTTACGGTTGCGCGACGTTGTAGCACAAGCCATGGTAAGCGATTCAGGATCTCCGCCCCGCCGGGCTTGTCGGCACCCCGTATCCGGGACGTGTCACTGCCCGATCCAGCCACCCGACAGACGCGTCCTCCGAAAACGAGAAGCCGACACCTCGCGGTGCCGGCTTCTTCGAACGGTTTGCGCAAATCATGACTAACTCTTGAGCAGGCCTTCGGCGGACAAGGCCGCCTGCACCATCGGCCGCGCCGCGACGCGTTGCTGGAACGCTGCCAGCGACGTGAACCCGGACAGATCGAGATCCACGTGCTTCGCCCAGTTGGTGACCGTGAACAGATAGGCATCGGCGGCGGTGAAGTTCCCGCCCAGCAGCCAGTCCTGTCTTGCCAGCAGGGCATCGAGCATCGCGTAGCGCTTGCGCAGGTACTGCTTGCGTTCCTCGCGCGTTTCGGCGGAGGTGGCCGGGTTGAACAATGGACTGTAGGTCTTGTGCAGCTCCGAGTTGATGTAGCCCAGCATTTCCTGCAGGTGGTAGCGCGGCAGCGTGCCGTTGGCCGGTGCCAGGGCGCTTTCCGGCTTCTGGTCGGCCAGGTACTGCACGATCGCCGGGCCTTCGGTCAATATCTCGCCACTGTCCAGTTGCAGCGTCGGCACGTAGCCTTTCGGATTGATCTGCAGGAAGTCGTCGCCGTTCTCGGTGCGCCTGGTCTTGCCGTCGACCTTGACCAGTTGCAACGGAATACCCGCCTCCAGCGCCACGATGTGCGGCGAGAGCGAGCATGCACCAGGCATGTAGTAGAGCTTCATGCGTTTCTCCAGCTTTGCAAATGAAACGGGGAGTGGATGAACTGTGACACCATGCAAACGCGTGGTTGTCCGCGGAAGCAAGCATCTTAGCCAGCATGGTTACTGATGGATACCAGGTAACCTGTCGTTAGTGCAGAATGCGGTATCCACCCAGTTACCGGCGTCGGCCGGAGGAACCCCCGCATGGGTCTGCCCGTCCGCAGGAGCAAGGTTGCAATCCCGCCGCCAGCCTGCCCGCTTACCGAGAGCCTGAACCTGCTGCGCGGCGCCTGGGCGCCGAATGTCATCTGGTATCTCAGCGCCGAGCCGCGACGTTTCGGCGAGTTGCGCCATGACATCCCGCCCATCTCCGCGCGCGTGCTCAGTGCGCGGCTGCGCGAACTGGAAGCCCGCGGCCTGGTCACGCGGCAGCTGCTGAATACCTCACCGCCTTCGGCCGAATACGCCCTGACCGAACTGGGGCGCGAGCTGCTGCCGGCGATCCACGCACTGGCCGGCGTGGGGCAGAAACTGATCGCGCAATGGGGTGTGGCCGAACGCGCACGGGTAAAGGTCGGCGCACGCGACAAGTGACGGACCGTCCGCGCCGACGCGAGCCGGGCACGAACACGTCATCGCCAGGCGCGCGCCGCCCGCCTGCTCATTCGATCTCGTCGGACCCTTCATTGACGCCTTCGAACAGGAACGTCGACAGATAGCGTTCGCCGGTGTCCGGCAGCATGGCCAGCAGCACCGAACCGGCCGGCGCCTCCTTGGCCACCTCGAGCGCAGCTGCCAGCGTGGCACCGGAGGAAATGCCGGCGAAGATGCCCTCGCGCTGTGCCAGGGCGCGCGAGGTGTCGCGTGCGAGCACGTCGTCGATCAGCACGATCCGGTCGACCACCTGTGGATTCAGCACCGCCGGGACGAAGTCCGGGGTCCAACCCTGGATCTTGTGCGGCTGCCATTCCTTGCCCGACAGCAACGCCGCCACACTCGGCTCGGTGGCGATCACCTGCACGCCCGGCCGTGCCACTTTCAACACCTCACCGACGCCGGTCAGCGTGCCGCCGGTACCCCAGCCGCTGACGAAGTAGTCCAGCCGGCGGCCGGCGAAGTCCGCCAGGATCTCCGGTGCCGTGGTCTGCCGGTGATAGGCCGGATTGGCAGGATTCTCGAACTGGTTGGTGAAGAACCAGCCATGCTTGCGCGACAGCTCAAGTGCCTTCTCGACCATGCCGGTGCCGCGTGCGGCGGCGGGCGTCAGCACCACCTTGCCACCATAGGCCCGGATGAGCTTGCGCCGCTCGATCGAGAACGTCTCGGCCATCACCGCCACGAACGGGTAGCCGCGCGCCGCACAAACCGCCGCCAGCGCCACGCCGGTGTTGCCCGACGTGGCTTCGATCACCGTCTGGCCAGGCTGCAGCAGGCCGCGTTGCTCGGCGTCGAGGATGATCGCCAGCGCCAACCGGTCCTTTACCGAGCCGGCGGGATTGAACGACTCCACCTTGACGTAGAGCTCGACGTGCTTCGGCGCCAGCCGATGGAGACGGACGATCGGCGTTTTGCCGATGGTATCGAGGATGCTTTCATAGATCATGGAGGATCACCTTCTGCCAGGAAGTGCGGGAAAATGGGGGAACATCATGCGCCCGAGCAGGTGAAAATAGTCGTCAGCCATGATGCACGGCGCGCAGTACGTCCGGCGACGTCGTCAATGCCCGATTTGCTGCTGTGGGCAGGGCATGCACGGTAGCCCCCAGCGGCGGCTGGCCGAACCATGCCAACGACGTCGCCAATGCCGCCACTTCACCCAGGATCAGCAGGGCCGGCGAGCGCACGGCATGGAAGGTGGCTCGCTCGACCAGGTTGGCGAGGGTGCCGGTGACCACCCGCTGGTCGGCGCGTGACCCGTTTTCGACCAGTGCAAACGGCGTCGAGGCCGCCCGGCCATGAGCGATCAGCCCCGCCTGCAGCGTGCCCAGTTCCGCCACGCCCATGTACACCGCCAGCGTCTGTCGTTCCTGTGCCCATGCAGCCCAGTCGGGTCGTTCGCGCGAGGCCTGGCAATGCGCGGCAAGCAGGCGCACCGATTGCGCGTGATCGCGATGGGTCAACGGCACGCCGGCATAGGCGGCGCAGGCCAGCGCCGCGGTAATCCCCGGCACCACCTCATAAGGAATGGCGTGATCACGCAGGAATTCCAGCTCCTCGCCACCGCGGCCGAACACGAACGGATCGCCGCCTTTCAGGCGCACGACGCGTCGCCCGGCCCGTGCATGCTGCAGCAGCAAGGCGTGGATGCCATCCTGCGTCGTATGGTGATTGCCGGCCTGCTTGCCGACCTCGATTCGTTCGGCGTCACGCCTGGCCAGCCCCAGCACCTCGGCACTGACCAGCCGATCGTGCAGGATTACATCGGCCTCGTTCAGCGCGCGCAGCGCGCGCAAGGTGAGCAGGCCGGGATCGCCGGGACCGGCGCCGACCAGGATCACCGAACCGGTCACGGCATCCGGCTCGGCCAGCAAGGCCGCTTCAACCGCCTGCCGGGCCGCTTCCGGCTGCCCCTTGCGTAGCAGGGCAGCCACCGGCCCGGCGAACAGCGTTTCGTAAAAGCGCCGGCGCGCAGACAGGCCCGGGAAGCTGGTGCGAATGCGCGTGCGCAGGCTGGCGGCCAGCGTGACCAGCGCCCCTAGCGAGTGATCCAGCAGCGTTTCCAGCCGCTCGCGCAGCAGTCGCGCCAGCATCGGCGCCTCGCCACCGCTGGAAATCGCGATGATCAGCGGTGAGCGATCAATCACCGCCGGCACATGAAAGCTCGACAACGTCGCATCGTCCACCACGTTGACGAAGATCCGCCGCAAGCCGGCGAAGGTTGCGATCAACCGGTTCAACTCGACATCCGAGGTGGCCGCCACCACCAGCCAGACCCGGTCCAGCCAGCTCTCGCGGAATGCCTCGCGGCAATGCGCGACGCGGCCGGCAGCCACCCACTGTTGCAGCCGTGGCGTCAGCTCGGGCGCGTTCACGGTGACCTGCGCCCGTGCATCGAGCAATGCAGCCACCTTGCGCTCGGCGACTGCGCCGCCGCCCACCACCAGTACGGCGCGACGGGACAGGTCGGCAAACAGCGGATACAACTTCATGCGGAGTTCGGCCACGGTTCGACGGAGCCGCCACGCTACCTGGCCCGCCGTGGCCCGACAAATGATCCGGCATTCGGGTCATATGCCCTCACGGCATGAGCCTGCCGGACTTGACCAATGCGCCGAATGGACGTATAGACGTCTGATCATGATTGCAATCACAAGCCATGTCGAATCCACCGTCGCCTTCCGTCGACCGATTGCACCTGCGTGCCAGCCATGAACATGCCCCGTATCCCGCGATGTCACCGTGCTTCGCTCGCGCCTCGCCCCCACGATCCCGACCGCACACGAGAACATCGCCATGACCCTGACCCAACTGCGCTACCTGGTGGCGATCGCCGACTCCGGCCTCAACATCACCGTGGCTGCCGAACGCGTGCACGCCACCCAGCCCGGCCTGAGCAAACAGCTCAGGCAGCTTGAGGACGAGCTGGGCTTCCAGCTGTTCGTGCGCAAGGGCAAGAGCCTGGACATGGTGACGCACGCCGGCCGGCAGGTGCTGGATCGCGCACGCACGATCCTCGCCGAGGCGGCCAACATCCGCTCGATCGCCGCGAACCTGCGCAACGATGCGCACGGCGAATTGCGTATTGCCACCACCCACACCCAGGCGCGCTTCGCCCTGCCCGCGGCGATCGGCGCGCTCAGCCAGAGCTATCCGCAAGTCAGCGTGCACCTGCAGCCGGGTCGCGACAGCGAAGTGCTGGCGCAACTGGAAACGGGCCGGGTCGACCTGGCCGTGATCAGCACAGCCGGGGCCCCGCCAAACACCGGCATCGCGTTGCCGGCCTACCACTGGCATCGGGTCATCCTGGCACCGCAGGGGCATCCGCTGGCATCCAGCGACCAACCCGCTTCGCTGGAAGCGCTGGCCAGGCTTCCGCTGGTCAGCTACGAATCGTCGCTGAAGCCCGACTCCTCGCTGCGGCGCGCGTTCGAGACATGCGACCTGCAACCGCAGATCGTGATGACTGCCGGCGATGCCGACCTGATCAAGACCTACGTGCGCACCGGACTGGGCATCGGCGTGCTGGCCGAGATGGCGATACTGGACAGCGACACCGACCTGGCGGCGTTGCCGGCCGACCACCTGTTTCCGCGGTGCACGACCTGGATCGTGCTGCGCCGCGAGAGCGTGTTGCGCGAGTACATGCTGGAGTTCATCACGCAGTTCGCGCCGCACCTGGATCGTCGTGACGTGGTGCGCATGCTTGCCGGAGATCCCGCCGTCAGCGAATGGGACGGGGTACCACACTGGGACGAACGATCGTTCCCCGCGCTGTCCGCCGCCGCCTGAAGACCGCCGGCATCCATCACCGGCTCCCGCGCCCGCCGCTGCCGAGAGGCCGATCGGGATCCCGTTGCGCGACCAGGCAAGACTCTGGTCAGTGAGCGCGGCGTGACTCGGATTCGCCAGCTCCCAGGCATCCGAAGGACGCCTGGGCGAGGCGACCGCAGGCGGCTTGCTAGGCGATGCCGTGCAGTCCGCATTCGCGTTTGAGTCCGAAGAAACGGGTGTCCTCCGCGGCCATGCCCGGCTCCCAGCGATGGCTGGTATGCATATCGCCGATCGAGAGGTAGCCGTGCTGCCACAACGGGTGATACGGCAGCTGGTGACGGGCGAGGTACTGGCCGATGTCGCGATCGCTCCAGTCGGCCAGTGGATGGAATTTCCAGCGCCCATCGCGATGTTCGGCAAATTCGATTGCCTGGCGACTGCGCGACTGCCCGCGACGCAGG
Source organism: Rhodanobacter ginsengiterrae (assembly GCF_050026815.1). Lineage (NCBI taxonomy): Bacteria > Pseudomonadati > Pseudomonadota > Gammaproteobacteria > Lysobacterales > Rhodanobacteraceae > Rhodanobacter > Rhodanobacter ginsengiterrae. The sequence goes on from NZ_JALBWO010000054.1 coordinate 61,435, forward strand.
CCGGCAAACCAGCTGCTGGCGCCCAGCTCGGCCAGTGCCCGCCGCATCGGCTCGACCTTGCGCAGGCGGTTGTAATGATCCAGTCCCGCCACGCCCTGCTCCCATAGCCGTCCATGGCGCGCCTCCATCCAGGCGGGGCTGAGTGACGCGCGATAGACCTTGAGATTCAGCGCGAGCCGCTCGGTCAACTCGTCGACGAAACGGTAGGTTTCGGGAAACAGGTAGCCGGTATCGATCAGCACCACCGGCATCCCCGCACGCTGACGGGTCAGCAAATGCAGCGACACCGCCGCCTGCGCACCGAAGCTGGAGGACAGCACGTGTTCGCCGGCAATGTGCTCGAGCGCCCAGGCCACGCGTTGCTCCGCACTGAGTCTGCCCAGCCGCGCATTCAGTTCGGCCAATGCCTGCGGCTCATGCGATGCCAGTGCTTGCGGAACGGCAGTCATGCCCGCAACACCAGCGGTATCGGCCGGATCGCAGCCGGCTTGAGCATGCCGGTACGCAGCAGGAAGTCGCCGAAGCCCTCACCGTCGCCGCGCTCGCTGGCGTAGCGCGCAAACAGCGGATCGAGTGCGTCGAGAATCGCCACCTCGTCGATATTCTCGCGATATACCTGGTTCAGCCGCTGGCCGCTGAAGTCGGCGCCGAGGCGCAGGTCGTAGCGACCCGGCCCGCGGCCAACCAGCGCGATCTCACCCAGATACGGCCGCGAGCAGCCGTTCGGGCAGCCGGACAGGCGCAGCAGGATCGGCGCATCACTCAAGCCATGACGCGCCAGCAGCGACTCCAGCTTCGGCAGCAGCGCGGGCAGGTAGCGCTCGCTTTCGGCCATCGCCAGACCGCACGTGGGCAGCGCCACGCAGGCGATCGCGTGGCGGCGGATGCCGCTCTGCGCCAGGTAGTCGCCCAGCCCGTGCGCCTGCACGATCGCGTCGATGCGCTGGCGCTCGTCGGCCGCGACATTCGCCACGATCACATTCTGGTTGCAAGTCAGGCGGAAGTCGCCGTCATGCACCCGGGCCAACTCGCGCAGGCCGCTGAGCCAGCGCCGCTCGCCCACGTCGGCCAGTCGCCCGGACTCGATATGCAAGGTGAGGTGCCAGCGGCCGTCGTGGCCTTCGACCCAGCCGTAGCGGTCGCCATTGTGGGCGAAACGGTAGTCGCACGCCGGGGCCAGCGCGAAGCCGAGCCGCGATTCCAGCTCGCTCCTGAACACCTCCAGCCCGTAGCGGTCGAGTGTGTATTTCAGTCGCGCATGCTTGCGCTCGACGCGATCGCCCCAGTCACGCTGCACGCCGATCGCCGCCTCGGCCACCGCGAAGAGTTGCTCCGGTGTGGCGAAGCCGATCACGCTGGCCAGCCGCGGGTAGGTGCTGGCGTCGCCATGGCTGGCGCCCATGCCGCCACCGACGGCGATGTTGAAACCGCGCAATACGCCCTGCTCGACGATCGCGATCAGACCCAGGTCCTGCGCAAACACGTCGATATCGTTGAGCGGCGGGATCGCCAGTCCGATCTTGAATTTGCGTGGCAGGTAGGTGGCACCGTACAACGGCTCGTGCTCTTCCACCGGCGGCGCACCACCCGCCACTTGCTCGCCGTCCAGCCAGATCTCGTGATACGCCCGCGTCTTCGGCGCCAACTCCGCGGACAGCCGCGTGGCCCAGGCATAGGCTTCGGCATGCGCCGTCGACTCGATCGGGTTGGCGGTGCTGACCACGTTGCGCACCACGTCGCCGCAGGCGGCGATGGTGCTGGCCAGCGACTCATGGATCGCGGCGATGGTCGGCTTCAGCCGGCGTTTGATGATGCCGTGCCACTGGAAGGTCTGCCGCGTGGTGATGCGCAGCGTTCCGCTGGCGTAGTCGCGGGCGATGCGGTCGAACACCAGCCACTGTGCCGGCGTCACCACGCCACCGGGAAGGCGTGCACGCAGCATGAAGGTGTACGCCGGCTCCAGTTTCTGCCGGCGGCGTTCCTCGCGCAGGTCGCGATCGTCCTGCTGGTAGCTGCCGTGGAATTTCAGCAGCTTGGTGTCGTCGTCGCTGATGGCACCGGTGACCGGATCGGCCAGGCCCTCGACGATGCCGCCGCGCAGGAAGCGGCTGGCCGCCTTGATGTGTTCGAGATGGGAGAGTTCGTCGGTCATGGGGATCGAGCCGGGTCAGTAGACGTCACGGGCGTAGCGTCCTTGCTGCAGCAGGTCGTCCAGCCACGCCTGGGCGGCTTCGACGGAGCGGCCGCCATGGGTGACCGCCACCTCGACCAGGGCGGCGTGGACATCGCGCGCCATGTGCTTCGCATCACCACAGACATACACATGAGCGCCCCCTTCCAGCCAGGCGTGCAACTCGGCGCCATGCTGCAGCAGGCGATGCTGAATGTAGATTTTGTCGGCGCCATCACGCGAGAACGCCAGGTCGAGCCGACTCAGCGCCCCATCCCGCAGCGCCTGCTGCCATTCGAGCTGATACAGAAAGTCGCTGGCGAAATGCCGGTTGCCGAAGAACAGCCAGTTGCGGCCACTGCCGGCGCGCTCGCGGCGCTCCTGCACGAAGCCCCGGAACGGCGCCACGCCGGTGCCGGGACCGATCATGATGATGTCGCGCGAATCATCGGCAGGCAGATGGAAACGTTCGTTCGGCTCGATGAAGATGTCGAGTCGGGCGTCCTCGCCACTGCTTGCCAGCAGGCTCGATGCCGCGCCCCAGTGCGCCTGACCCTCACGCTGGTAATCCACCACTGCCACCGTCAGATGCACCTCCTCACCCACCGCCGCGGCACTGGAGGCGATCGAGTACAGCCGCGGCGTCAACGGTCGCAACGCACCCAACAGAGCCTCGGCCTGCCACGCGACGGGGTAGCGGCGCAGCAGATCGATCGGCTGATCGTCAGCCAGCGTTGCCGCCAGGCGCTCCGCCTGTTCCGGCTGGAGCAGCTCGGCCAGTTCCGCATGGCTGCCAGCGGCGGCCAGTGCGGCGATGAACCCGCGGTGCAGCCGGGTGATCTCGCGATCGCGCTCCAGCCATTGCCGCAGCGGCATGCAGCGACCCTGCCAGGTCGTCTCGCCTGAGCCATCCAGTTGCAGTACGTCCAGCCACTGGTCGACCAGCGCCGGTGGATTGCGCGGCCACACGCCCAGCGCGTCGCCGGGCTGATAGGCCAGACCCGAACCCTCCAGCGACAACTCCAGATGCCGGATATCGCGCGCGCTGTCCCGCGCCACGATGCGCTGGTTGGCCAGCACCACGGCGCTGAATGGCTGTTCGCGGGAATGCGCGTCGGACTGCGGCACGACATGCAGCGGCGTCACGCGCGCCGGTGGCGCAACCTGCTTCACCACCTCGCGCGCATGCTCGAGCACCTGCCCGGCCCACGCTTCGGCAACCAGTTCGAACTCCAGATCCGCCTCGCCGAACGGGCTCAGGCGAACGCCGCCCAGCTCGGCCAGCCGCGCATCCAGCTGCCGACCAATCGTGCAGAACTGCGGATAGCTGGAGTCGCCCAGGCCGAGCACGGCGAACCGCAACGCCGGGAGTTTCGGCGCGCGCTTGCTGTTGATGAATTCGAACAGGCCGCGCGCATCGTCGGGTGGCTCGCCATCGCCCTGGGTGCTGATCACCACCAGCAGATGACGTTCCTGCGCCAGCTCGCGCTGCGGATAGGCGTCGGCGCGCAACAGGCGCACCGGCAGCCCCAGCGCCTCGCTGCGGCTGGCCAGCTCGGTGGCGATGCGCCTGGCGTTGCCGGTCTGGCTGCCATACAGGATGGTCAGCTGCTCACCGATCGATGTCGCCCTGGCCGCCACCACGCCGCCCCGGGCGGCCTGCGCCGCCTGCGCCGCGCTCCAGGCGGCCACCCAGTACAGCTGGGCCGCACTCAAGCCAGCGATGCCGCGGCTCAGCTGTGCAAGCTTGTCCGCGGGCGGGGCGGCATCAGCAAGGTTCCTGGCAACGACAGAATTCACGACAACTCCATTTGGACGTCTATACGTCTTGCCATCCACGTTATCCACACAGCCAGGCAAGGTGAAAGGATGCATGGCCATGTGCATATGCCCAGGCCTTATTTCCGCGTGCCCGCGCCGGCTCCAATACTTTCCGCACCTGCCCTGCGCACGGAGCCTCGCGCCGCATGCCGCCACTCACCGAATTCCTGACCTTCGCCGCCGTGGGCGCACTGGCCCAGCTGATCGATGGCGCGCTGGGCATGGCTTACGGCATCACGGCGGCAAGCATGCTGCTCGGCCTCGGGCTGCCACCGGTGGTGGCCAGCGCCAGCGTCCACTACGCGGAGACCTTCACCTGTGGCGCCTCCGGCCTCAGCCACCTGGCAGCGGGCAACGTGCGCAGGACGTTGTTCTGGGCGCTGGTGATCCCCGGCGTGGCCGGTGCGGTGATTGGTGCCCTGCTGCTCAGCCATGTGCCGGCGGCGTGGATGCGACTGGCGCTGACGCCGTACCTGCTCGGTATGGGCGTATGCCTGCTGTGGCGTGGCCGGCACCAGACGGTTGCGCATGACGAGCACGTTCCACCAGTGGCGCGCCCGCTGGGATTGCTTGCCGGCTTCGCCGACGCGGTTGCCGGCGGCGGCTGGAGCGCCATCACCGTGACCGCGCTGGTGGCGAAGGGAGCTGCGCCGCGACAGGTGATCGGTACGGTGCACCTGGCCAAGTGCGTGGTCAGCGCCGCCGCCAGTGTCAGCTTTCTGCTGCACGTCGGTGCCAGCCACGGCGCCGCCGTGCCTGGCCTGATCGCCGGCGGCGTCGTCGCCGCTCCGCTGGGCGCCCTGCTCACCCGTCGCCTGCCGCCGCGCGCCGCGACCCTGCTGGCAGCTACCGCGGTGCTCGGACTGGGACTGCATGGCGTGGCGCAGGCCTTGCGCTGATCTGGCAGCCGCGCACACCGCTACAATGGGCGCATGACCAAGCCCACTGTTTTCCCCATTGAAGTCCGCGGTTCCGCCAGGCAGCCGCTGGGCATGCCCCCCGCCCGGTTCCTGCGCGACTACTGGCAGAAGCGCCCGCTGCTGATTCGCCAGGCCTTCGCCGACTTCCAGCCACCGCTGCAACCGGACGACCTGGCCGGCCTGGCCTGCGAACCGGCTGCGCTGGCCCGCTTGATCGTGCATGACGAGAAGCGCGATCGCTGGCATGTCCATCCCGGCCCGCTCGGCGAAGCCGATTTTGCGAGCACGCCCGACCGCAACTGGACCTTGCTGGTACAGGATGTCGACAAGTGGGATGCCGACGTCGCCGGCCTGCTGCAGCACTTCGGTTTCCTGCCGAGCTGGCGGGTGGACGACGTGATGGTTTCCTATGCCGAGCCCGGTGGCGGCGTCGGCCCCCATGTCGACCAGTACGACGTCTTCCTGATTCAGGGCCTGGGCCAGCGGCACTGGGCGATCAGCGATGATCCGCTGGCACCGAAGGCGTTCCGCCCCGACGTGGAACTGAAGCAGCTGGCGCAGTTCGAGCCCACCCACGAATGGCTGCTGGACGCGGGCGACATCCTGTATCTGCCGCCCGGCGTGCCGCACGACGGCGTAGCCTTCGGCGGTCCGTGCATGACCTTCTCGGTGGGCATGCGTGCGCCGTCGCAGGCTGAACTGACCGGCGACCTGGCTGATTACATCGCCGAACAGTTGCCCGATGAACTGCGTTATGCCGACCCGGACCTGAAGCCGGCCAGGGCCCCCGGCGAAATCGACCGCGCCGCGCTGGCGCGACTGAAGGACGCCCTGCCGTTTGCCGCAGCCCTGCGCGAGGACCTGCTGCACGACTGGTTCGGCCGCTTCATCACCCGTTACCGCAACGCGCAGATTCCGGCGCCGCTGGAGAAACCACTGGCCGAAGCTGCGCTGACCAGGCAGCTCGATGCCGGCGCCCAGTTGCTGCGTCACCCGTGGTCACGGCTGGCCTGGTATCGGGACAAGTCCGGCTGCACGCTGTACGTCAGCGGCCACGCCTACCCGGCCACGCCCGCGCTGGCGCAGGCCTTGTGCGAGGAGCGCGCATTCACTCCCGCGAAGAAGCTCACCGCGACCGAACGCAACCTGCTGCTGGCACTGGTCAACGATGGTCACCTGATCCCGAGAAAATCCCGCAAGCGCCGCTGAGCATCCGCCCATGAAACTGCAGGACTTCCACATCGAGGTGGCCGACTGGTCGAACGACGAGCAGCGGGCCGCTCTGCTCGACCTGCGCGAAACCGTGTTCATCCGCGAACAGGGCGTGCCCGAGCAGCGCGAACGCGACGGACTCGATGGGGATTGCTGGCACCTGCTGGCGCGCAACGAAGCCGGCCAACCGATCGGCTGCGGCCGGCTCACGCCCGCGCACAAGATCGGTCGCATGGCGGTACTGCGCGACTGGCGCGGGCGTGGCGTTGGCGTGGCACTGCTGCGCGAACTGGTGGCCCGCGCCCGCACGCAGGGCTGGCCGGAAGTGGCGCTGGACGCCCAGGTCAGCGCCATGGGCTTCTACGAGCGCGAAGGCTTCGACGCCTACGGCGAGGAGTTCGAGGACGCTGGTCTGGCGCACCGGGCCATGCGCCTGGCCCTGCCCGTGGACACCGACGAACCGGCACCGCTGCGCGACATCGGCGCGCTTGCCACCGGTACGCGCGGCGAGGTGGCCGCCGCGCGCGCGCAGTTGCTGTCGGACGCCCGCCATCGACTGGACATCTACCTGCCGTTGCTGGGCAACGACGCCTACGCCAGCGCACAAGAGCTGGCCGAATTGCGGCGCATCGCGATCTCCGGCCGCGGCGCGCAGATCCGCATCCTGCTGCACGACCCGGCTGCCGCCCTGCGCGGCGACCATCGGCTGGTCGCCCTGGCACAGCGCCTGCCCAGCACGGTCCAGATCCGCACGCCAGTGGAGGAAGCCGACCGCGCCTATGTCTCGGCCTATCTGCTCAATGATGTCGGCGGCTACCTGTTCCTGCCCGAGGCCGATCGGACACCAGGCCGCGCCGCCCGCTGCGACCGCGCCAGCCAGGCGCCGCTGCAACAGCATTTCGAGGACGTGTGGGAGCGTGCCGAGCGGGCCAGCGAATTGCAGTCACTGAACATCTGAGCGGGATGAACCGCAGCTGGCCCGCTGGCCGCGGCCTTCCATCCGCCAACGCGCGATCCAAACCGCATGAAATCGCTCACTCACCCCCGAGCCGGGCTTCGACCTTGGTCGGAGAAGGCCGCGCCCAAGCCATTCCAGGCCACTCACGGGTTGCCGCGTCGCAGCAGGCAAAGGCTATAATCGTCCGGATTCTCCCCAGTCATCCGTATCAGCGGCCTGTCGGGCTTGAAAACCGACCGGAAACCGCGACTTCAAAGTCACTCGGATGACCGCAAGCATCCCTTCCCTGCCGGTGGTGACGTGACTACAAACCTGATCCGCGAGTTCTTCGAATCTTCCCAACTCGCAGGCGGCAACGCCGATTACGTGGAATCGCTGTATGACGCCTGGCTGGCCGACCCTTCGTCGGTACCCGCCGAATGGGCCACGTATTTCGCATCATTCAAGGGGCGCGAGTCGGGGGACGTTTCCCACACCGTCGCCATTGCGCGCATCGAGGCGGCACAGAAACAGCGCCGCAACGCCACCACCGCCACGCCGGTCAGCGACGAACATGCGCGCAAGCAGGCTGGCGTGCTGCGCCTGCTCACCGCCTACCGCTCGCGCGGCCACCTCGCCGCCGATCTCGACCCACTCGGCCTGACCGAAAAGATGACCGCGCCCGACCTGGGCCTGGCCTTCCACGGCCTGTCCGATGCCGACCTCGATACCGAATTCGACACCGGCAATTACGCCGGTGGCGGCCACCGCCTGAAGCTGCGCGAGCTGCTGGCCCGATTGCAGAAGACCTATGCCAGCACGATCGGCGCCGAGTTCATGCACATCAGCAACCACGAGCAGCGCAACTGGATCTACAGCCGCCTGGAACAGGCGGCCGGCCAGAGCGGGCTGGACAAGCCCGGTCAGCAACGCGTGCTGGACGGACTCACCGCCGCCGAAGGCCTGGAGCGCTACCTCCATACCAAATACGTGGGCCAGAAGCGCTTCTCGCTGGAAGGCGGCGACAGCCTGATCCCGATGCTCGACGACGTGGTGCGCGCCGCCGGCGACAACGGCATCAAGGAACTGGTGATCGGCATGGCCCATCGCGGCCGCCTCAACGTGCTGGTCAACATCCTCGGCAAGCCGCCGAAGACCCTGTTCGACGAATTCGAGGGCAAGTTCGAGCATCCGGACGACCCGGCGCATTCCGGCGATGTGAAGTACCACATGGGCTTCTCCGCCGACGTCAAGACGCCCAAGGGCGGCGTGCACGTGGCGCTGGCGTTCAACCCGTCGCACCTGGAGATCGTCAACCCGGTGGTTTGCGGCTCGGTCCATGCGCGCCAGACGCGCCGCCGCGACACCTCGCACACGCAGTCGATGGCGGTGCTGATCCATGGCGATGCCGCGTTCGCCGGACAGGGCGTGAACATGGAACTGCTGAACATGTCGCAGGCCCGTGGCTTCAAGATCGGCGGCAGCCTGCACATCGTGGTCAACAACCAGGTCGGTTTCACCACTTCCAATCCGCAGGACGCGCGCTCCACCATGTACTGCACCGACCTGGCCAAGATGGTCAACGCGCCGGTGCTGCATGTGAATGGCGACGATCCGGAGGCAGTGATCCTGGCCACCCGCCTCGCCTACGATTTCCGCAAGCAGTTCCGCCGCGACGTGGTGATCGACCTGGTCTGCTACCGCCGCCACGGCCACAACGAGGCGGACGAACCGTCCGCCACCCAGCCGGTGATGTACCAGATCATCCGCAAGCGTCCGACCACCCGCGACCTGTACCAGCAGCAACTGGTCAAGCAGGGCGTGCTGGCCGAAGGCGACGCGCAGAAACAGTTCGAGGCCTACCGTGAGCGACTGGAAGCAGGCGCGCCGATGACCGACCTCGACCCGTCGCCTGCGCGCGACGGCCACGTCGACTGGGCGCGCTTCCTCGGCGGCAAGCTCTCGCTGCCCACCGACACGACGGTGCCGAAGCAGAAACTGCAGGAATTGACCAGCAGGATCCTCACCCTGCCCGCCGACCTCACCCTGCAGGCGCGCGTGGCGAAGATCTACGACGACCGTCGCAAGATGGCCACCGGCGAACTGCCCGCCGACTGGGGCTTCGCCGAAAACCTGGCCTACGCCAGCCTGGTCGAGGGCGGTTTCGACATGCGCCTGGTCGGTCAGGACTCCGGTCGCGGCACGTTCTTCCATCGTCATGCCGTGCTGCATGACCAGAAGGATGGCCATACCTACATGCCGCTGGCCAACCTGCGCGCCACCGCCGACGTCGAGGTGATCGATTCGCTGCTCAGCGAGGAAGCGGTGATGGCGTTCGAGTACGGCCACTCCACCACCGATCCGGACACGCTGAATATCTGGGAAGCCCAGTTCGGCGATTTCGCCAACGGTGCCCAGGTGGTGATCGACCAGTTCATCAGCTCCGGCGAATCGAAGTGGAATCGCCTGTGCGGCCTGGTGCTGCTGTTGCCGCACGGCTACGAAGGCCAGGGTCCGGAGCATTCCTCCGCGCGCCTGGAACGCTTCCTGCAATTGTGCGCGTTCGACAACATGCAGGTCTGCGTGCCGACCACGCCGGCGCAGGATTTCCACATGATCCGCCGGCAGATGCTGCGTGCCGCACGCAAGCCGCTGATCGTGATGACGCCGAAGTCGCTGCTGCGCCACAAGCTGGCGGTGTCCTCGCTGGACGAGCTGGCCAACGGCAGCTTCCAGCTGGTGATCGGCGAGCATCGCAAGCTGGCCGCCAAGAAGGTCAAGCGCGTGGTGCTGTGCTCGGGCAAGGTCTATTACGACCTGCTGGAAGAAGCCGGGAAACGCGAGCTGGGCGACGTGGCGATCGTCCGCGTCGAGCAGCTGTATCCCTTCCCGCGCGAGGAAGTGACGGCGGAACTGGACAAGTACCCGGCAGCGAAGGAAGTGATCTGGTGCCAGGAAGAACCCATGAACCAGGGCGCCTGGTTCCAGATCCGGCATCACCTGCAGGCCTGCACGGGCAGCAAGCACTCGCTCTCGTACGCGGGACGCGCGCGCTCGCCGGCGCCGGCCGCAGGCCATCACAATACCCATGTCGCCGAACAGGCAGCCCTCGTCGAACAGGCGCTCGTTGCGCCGGTTGGCACTGACCACTCTGCAGAATAAAGACACCCAAGGATCGTTATGTCCATTGAACTCAAAGTCCCCGTCCTGCCCGAGTCGGTCTCCGATGCCACCATCGCCACCTGGCACAAGAAAGCCGGCGACGCGGTGAAGCGCGACGAGAACCTGGTCGACCTTGAAACCGACAAGGTGGTGCTGGAAGTACCCTCGCCGGTCGACGGCGTGCTGAAGGAAATTCGCCACGAAGTGGGCGACACGGTGAACAGCGAGCAGGTCATCGCGATCATCGAGGAAGGCGTCGCCGCGGCGACCCCGGCCCCGGCCGCCGCAGCACCCGCCCCGCCACCTGCCGCGCCCGCGCCGGCCGCAGCTGCCGTCACCGGCAGCAAGGGCGGCGATCTGTCGCCGGCCGGCCTGCGCGTGGCCACCGAGGAAAAGATCGATCCGTCCAAGGTCGCCGGCACCGGCCGCGACGGCCGGGTGACCAAGGAAGACCTGGTCAACTACGGCAAGGGCGGCAACACCGCGCCAAGCGCTGCCCCGGCATCAACATCAGCACCGGCTGCCAAGCCGACGCCGGGCTCGCGCCCGGAAGAGCGCGTGCCGATGACCCGCATGCGCCTGCGCATCGCCGAGCGCCTGATGCAGTCGAAGAACTCGATCGCCATGCTCACCTCGTTCAACGAAGTGAACCTGGCCGAAGTGACGAAGATGCGCAAATCGCTGGGCGAAGCGTTCCAGAAGGAACACGGCGTCAAACTCGGCTTCATGAGCTTCTTCGTCAAGGCCGCCGCCGAAGCGCTGAAGCGCTACCCGTTCGTCAACGCCTCGGTCGATGGCAACGACGTGATCTACCACGGCTACCAGGACATCTCGATCGCGGTGTCGACCGACAAGGGCCTGGTGACGCCGGTGCTGCGCGACGTGCAGGACATGAGCTTCGCCGACGTCGAGAAGGGCATCGCCGACTACGCCGTCAAGGCGCGCGCCAACAAGCTGTCGCTGGACGACCTGCAGGGGGGCACGTTCACCATCACCAATGGCGGCACTTTCGGCTCGTTGCTGTCCACGCCGATCGTCAACCCGCCGCAGAGCGCGATCCTCGGCATGCATACGATCAAGGATCGCGCCATCGTCGAGAACGGCCAGATCATCGCCGCGCCGATGATGTACATCGCGTTGTCGTATGACCATCGCATCATCGACGGCAAGGACGCGGTGCTGTTCCTGGTCGACATCAAGAACCAGCTCGAGAACCCGCAGCGGATGCTGCTGGGCCTCTAATGATGCGGGAACGGGGAACAGGTGACAGGGAGCGGCAAAAGCCGCGGCCCCTGTTTCCCGTTCCCCGTTCCCTGTTCCCGTTTTCAAGGACACCCAAACCATGAGCGACAAATTCGACGTCATCGTCATCGGCGGCGGCCCGGCCGGCTATCACGCCGCCATCCGCGCCGCGCAGCTCGGACTGAAGACCGCCGTGGTCGACGCCTGGGCCGGCAAGGACGGCAAGGCCGCGCTGGGCGGTACCTGCCTCAACGTCGGCTGCATTCCGTCCAAGGCGCTGCTCGATTCGTCCAAGCAGTTCTACAACATCGCGCACAACCTGCCGGTGCACGGCATCACGGTGGAGAATGCCAAGGTCGACCTGGGCGTCTTCATCGGCCGCAAGGACAAGATCGTCAAGCAGTTCACCGGCGGCGTGGCCCAGCTGTTCAAGGCCAACAAGATCACCAGCTTCTTCGGCAAGGGCAAGTTGTTGAAGGGCAATGAAGTGGAGATCACCGGCAACGACGGCGCCAAACAGATCATCAGCGCCACCAATGTGATCCTGGCCTCCGGCTCGGTGCCGATCGAGCTGCCGTTCGCCAGGTTCGACGGCAAGTACATCATCGACAACGCCGGCGCGCTGGACATCAGCGAAGTGCCGAAGCGCCTGGGCGTGATCGGTGCTGGCGTGATCGGTCTTGAACTGGGCAGCGTGTGGCGCCGACTCGGCGCCGAAGTGACGGTACTGGAGGCACTTCCCGAATTCCTGGGCGCTGCCGACGCAGACGTCGCCAAGGTCGCGCTGAAGGAACTCGGCAAGCTGGGCCTGGACATCAAGCTGGGCGCGAAGCTGGGCAAGGCCGAGGTGAAGAAGAATGAAGTCCACCTGAGCTACACCGACAAGGACGGCGAACACCAGTTGGTGGTCGACAAGCTGCTGGTGGCCGTGGGCCGTCGCGCCTATACCGCGGACCTGCTGTCCGACGACTGCGGCGTGAAGCTGGACGAGCGCGGTCGCATCGCGGTCGACGAGCACTGCCACACGGGCGTCGATGGCGTCTGGGCCGTGGGCGATGCCGTGCGCGGGCCGATGCTGGCGCACAAGGGCTTCGAGGAAGGCATGGCGGTGGCCGAGTGGATCGCCGGCAAGGCCGGTCACGTCAACTACGACACGATTCCCTGGGTGATCTATACCGAGCCGGAAATTGCCTGGGCCGGCAAGACCGAAAAGCAGTTGAAGGAAGAAGGCGTGCCGTACAAGGTGGGCACCTTCCCGTTTGCTGCGATCGGCCGCGCGGTGGCGATGAACGAGGCCGTCGGCATGGTCAAGATGATTGCCCACGCCGAAACCGATCGCATCCTGGGCGTGCACATGGTCGGTCCGGGCGTCTCCGAGCTGATCGCCGAGTGCGTGGTGGCGATGGAGTTCAAGGGTTCGTCCGAGGACTTGGCACGTATCGTCCACGCCCATCCGACCCTGTCGGAAGCCGTGCACGAGGCCGCGCTGTCGGTCGACAAGCGCGCCATCCACAAGGGCAACTGATCGGTCGGTCAGACCGATCCGCAACGGCCCGCTCGTGGCGACATGGGCGGGCTGTCGCTTTCTGAGAAGTGGGAGAAGGCAAAACCTCGCTTCGCCCGTTTTTTTTCCTGCCTCATCACTATCGCCTCGATCTTTCCGGCCGCCTCGCACCATACCCTCTCACTCCTCTCCACTCACTCCTCGCCTTATGACCCAACCCACCGCCATCTGCGTCTACTGCGGCTCCAGCAGCGGCAGGCATCCCGAGTACGCCGAGCAGGCACGCGCCTTTGGCACGGAAATGGCGCGACGTGGCATGGCGCTGGTCTACGGCGGCGGCAACGTCGGCCTGATGGGCGTGGTGGCCGATGCGGTACTTGCCGGTGGCGGCAAGGTCATCGGGGTGATCCCGCGCCAGTTGGTCGAACTGGAAGTGGCGCACCCGGGCCTGAGCGAACTGGTCGTGGTGGAGACCATGCACCAGCGCAAGACCCGCATGTACGAGCTGTCCGATGCCTTCGTCGCCCTGCCCGGCGGTTTCGGCACCATGGACGAGATGTTCGAGATGCTGACCTGGGCCCAGCTCGGCCTGCATCGCTATCCGTGCGCGTTCCTCGATGTGCGCGGCTACTACCGCGACCTGCGCTCGATGATGGAACACATGGTCGAGGAGAACTTCGTGCGCCCCGAACAGCGCGACAGCATCTGGTTCGGCGACAGCATGGCCGCGTTGTTCGACTGGATGCAGGAATACCAGGGAACCTACGTGCCAAAATGGATCGACACCCGCAGTGTCGATGCCTGACCTCATGCCCGGGAACTCGAAATGACCACCCTGCGTGCCTTTCGCATCCACGACGACGACAGCGGCTACCGCGCCGGCATCGAACAGATGCCCGCGGAAGCGCTGTCACCCGGCGAGGTGCTGATCAAGGTTGCCTACTCCTCGGTCAACTACAAGGACGCGCTGGCGGGCACCGGCAAGGGCCGGATCCTGCGCACGTACCCGTTGAATGGCGGCATCGATGTGGCTGGCCGGGTGGTGGCTTCCACTGACCCGGCCTTCCGTGAGGGCGACGCGGTGCTGTGCACCGGCAGCGGCCTGTCCGAGACACGCGATGGCGGCTACGCCGAATACGCCCGGCTGGATGCACGCTGGACCATCCCGCTGCCGAGCGGACTGAACCTGCGCGAGAGCATGATCATCGGTACCGCCGGCTTTACCGCCGCGCTGGCCTTGCTGCGCATGCAGGACAATCGGCAGACGCCGGCGCTGGGGCCGATTGCGGTGACCGGCGCCAGCGGCGGTGTCGGCATGCTGGCGCTCGACATCTTCAGCCGCGCCGGCTACGCGGTGCACGCAATCAGCGGCAAGGTCGACCATTTCGATTTCCTGCGCAGCCTCGGTGCCAGCGAGTGCATCGATCGCCACCAACTGGCCTTCAGCGGCAAGCCGATGGATTCGGTCCGTTTCGGCGGCGCGCTGGACAACGTCGGTGGCAGTACGCTGAGCGGCCTGCTGCCACTGATCGGCCCGTATGGCAATGTGGCCCTTTGCGGCAATGCGGGCGGCATCGCCTTCGACAGCACGGTCATGCCGTTCATCATCCGCGGCACCAGCCTGCTGGGCATCGCCTCGGCCGGAACCGCTCGCGAGCTGCGCGACCGCATCTGGCAGCAGCTGGCTGGCGACTGGAAGCCGCGGCATCTGGAGCGCATCGCCACGCTGGAAGTGGGCCTGGACGAACTGCAAGGCGTGTTTGCGCGTATGCTCGCAGGCGAGTCCTTCGGGCGCACCGTCGTGCGCATCGACAGCACGGTTTGACGAAACTGCGCTTGGAACTACCAGCGTCACGGCTTAGAATCAACGAAACTCGCAGGGGACTATTTTTTTATGGCACGCATCCTGATCGTCGACGACTCCCCTTCACAGCTGCTTGGCATCAAGCGCATCGTCGAAAAACTCGGGCATGAAACCCTTTCCGCCGAAGACGGCGCCGCCGGCGTGGAAGTGGCCAAGGCCGAAAAGCCCGATCTGATCCTGATGGACGTGGTCATGCCGAACCTCAACGGTTTCCAGGCGACCCGCACGATCAGCAAGAACGCCGAGACAGCGCACATCCCGATCATCCTGGTCACCACCAAGGATCAGGAAACCGACAAGGTCTGGGGCATGCGTCAGGGCGCCAAGGCCTACGTGACCAAGCCAATCCGGGAAGAAGAACTGGTCAAGGCGCTGCAGGAATTCCTGCCCGGCTGATTGGGACATCCAACGCAACGCAAAAACGGCGCCTGCAAGGCGCCGTTTTCGTTTGCAGACTCCGGGCTTCGGCTAGCGCGGGTTGAATTCGCTGAAAGCCGCCTGCAACGCCTCGTACGCAGCCCGCTGCTCATCGGTAGCGGCCGGCGGCGTGCGGATCGACAGCTCCACCAGTTGGTCGCCCGGATGAGCCCCCGGCATGCCGCGCCCCTTCAGGCGCAGCTTGCGGCCGGACTGTGAACCGGCGGGAATGCGCAGGTCGACGGTGCCGGCCAGGGTCGGCACCGGCAGCGTGGCGCCCAGTGCGGCTTCCCACGGCGTGATCGGCAGGATGCTGGTCACGTTGCGGCCATCCAGCCGGAAGCGCGCATCGTCGCGGATGCCCACTTCCAGCAGCAGGTCGCCGTTCGGCCCACCGGCCATGCCGGGTTGCCCCTGACCGGAAAGACGAATCACCTGCCCCGGCTGGATGCCCGCAGGGATTTTCACTTCCAGCACGCGCTCACCACCGGCCGGATCGTGCATCGCCAACCGGGTGCGTCCACCGTCGAACGCGGTCTGCAGGTCGATCTGCACCGAGGCCTGCACGTCCTGGCCGCGACGCGGACGCGGCTGGCCGCGGTGGCCGCCGGCAGCGGCACCACGACCGAACAGACTCTCGAAGAAGTCGCTGAAGTCGCCATCGTCGCCACCACCATGCTGACCCTGCCAGCCCGGCGGCGGACGGAACTGCTCACCCTGCCGATAGCCGCCTGCGCGCAACTGGTCGTAGGAGCGGCGCTTCTCGGCATCCTTGAGCACCTCGTTGGCCTCATTCGCTGCCTTGAATTTCTCTTCGGCGCCGGCTTCCTTGTTCTTGTCCGGATGGTATTTGCGCGCAAGCTTGCGATACGCCGTCTTGATCTCGGCCTCGCTGGCGTCGGGCTTCACACCCAGGATCTCGTAATAGTCTTTGAATTCCACTTACCACTCCCCGACTCACGCAAAACCCGCGGCGGATCGACTCCGCCGCGGGACAGCCCACCTCGAACTCAGTGGCTTGCGTTGATGGTAATGCGCCGCGGCGTCGCCTGCGCCTTCTTCGGTATCACGATTTCCAGCACACCCAGCTTGCCCGTCGCGGTAATGCCATCGGCATCGGCGCTGTCCGGCAACGCGAAGCGGCGATGGAAGGCACCGCGCGCGCGTTCGACCCGGGTGAACTTGCCGCTTGTTTCGGGTGCAGCGGCCTCGCGCTCGCCCTTGATGGTGAGGATGCCCTTGTCCATGCTCACCTCGATCTGTGCCGGATCGACACCCGGGATATCGGCCAGGATCACGAAGCGCTGCTCGTCCTCGCGAATGTCGACCCGTGGCGCCCACTGGCTGGTGACCACGTTGGAAGCGTCCGCGTCTTCCGGCTGCAGGAAGCGGTCGAACGCCTGACGGATTTCCTCGGGCAGACCATTGCCCGCGTTCCAGAGGCCATGACGACTCAGGTTCATTGTGTGTCTCCTCGAATGCGTTTGCGGTCGATTACCGCCTGACACAGAAAATAGGTGCTGTCGCCGGCGATTCAAGGCGACAAGCCGGCAGCGCCGCTCTAGCATGGCGGCTCGCTTCCCCACCCGAGGTCCGCATGAGCATTCAACCCGGCGACACGATTCCCGACGTCACCGTCCAGCGCATCGACGGCGACATCCAGCCGGCCCAGACCCGGGCCCTCTTCGCAGGCCGCAAGGTGCTGCTGTTCGGCGTACCCGGCGCCTTCACTCCCACCTGCTCCAACAAGCATCTGCCCGGCTATTCGGCGCATTTCGCCGAGTTCCGGCAACGGGGTATCGAGGTGATCTGCCTGGCTGTCAACGACGGCTACGTCATGCAGGCCTGGGCCGCCTCGCAGCAAGTGCCCGCCGGCCTGCTGATGCTGGCTGACGGCAACGGCAGTTTCACCCGGGCATTGGGGCTGGAGCTGGACGGCAGTGCCTTCGGCATGGGCCTGCGCACCCGGCGGTTTGCGCTGTATGCGGAGGATGGCGTGGTGCGTCTGCTGCAGGTGGAGGCGCCGGGCGAGTTTCGGGTTTCCAGCGCCGAGGCGATGCTGGAGGCAGTCACCCGCTGAGTTGACGCATGCCGGATCCGGCAACGAAAAACCCCGGCATCGCCGGGGTTTTTCGATTCAGACTGGCACCAGGATCACTCGTCGGCAGCCGCAGGATCGACCTCGCCGGAACCCGTGTCACCGGCCGGTGCATCAGCGCCGACGACTTCGACATCCTCGCCGTTGTCCTCCTCCGCATCCAGCCGCATCACGCTGACCAGGGTTTCGTCGGCCGGCAACTTGATCAGGGTGACGCCCTGGGTATTGCGGCTGAGCTGGGAGACTTCAGCCACGCGGGTACGCACCAGGGTGCCCTGATCCGAAATCAGCATCAGCTCGTGCGCCTCGGTGACTTGCACCGCAGCCACCAGGGCACCATTGCGCTCGGAGCACTGAATGCCGATCACGCCCTGCGTGCCACGCCCCTTCTTGGTGAACTCGGCCAGCTCGGTGCGCTTGCCGTAACCACGCGCGGTGGCGGTGAGGATATCGCCTTCCGCCGCGACGATCAGCGACACCACTTCGGCGCCCCCGATCAGCTTCATGCCGCGCACACCGGCGGCCGTGCGGCCCATCGAACGCACGGTGTTCTCGTCGAAGCGATTGACCTTGCCGTTGGAGGCGAACAACAGGATGTCGCTGTTGCCGTCGGTCAGCTCGACATTGACCAGGGCATCGTCGTCATGCAGCTTGATTGCCTGCTTGCCCTTCTGCAGCTGGAAAGCGAATTCGTTCAGCGGGGTCTTCTTGACCGTGCCGTGCTTGGTGGCGAAGAACACGAAGCGATCTTCCGCATATTCGCGAATCGGCAACAGCGCCTGCACCTTCTCGCCCTCGCCCAGCGGCAGCAGGTTGATGATCGGCTTGCCGCGCGCACCGGGACCGGACTCGGGAATCTGGTAGACCTTCTGCCAATAGACACGACCCGTGCTGGTGAAGGTGAGCAACGTGTCATGGGTATTGACCACCCACAGCTGCTCGACGAAATCCTCGTCCTTCAACGCGGACGCCGAACGCCCCTTGCCACCGCGCTTTTGCGCGCGGTAGGTGCTGGCCGGCTGGCGCTTGATGTAACCGGTATGCGACAGCGTGACCACCACGTCTTCCGGCGCGATCAGGTCCAGCACGTTGAGATCTTCCTGCGAATGCTGGATCTCGGTACGACGCGCATCGCCGAACTCGGCCTTGATCGCCAGCAGCTCCTCGCGGATCACTTCGAGCAGGCGAGCCGGGTTCTCCAGGATCTCGATCAGCGCGCGGATGGCTTCGAGGATCTGACGGTACTCGTCGGAAAGCTTTTCCTGCTCCAGGCCGGTAAGGCGATGCAGGCGCATCGCCAGGATTTCCTGGGCCTGGACTTCGGACAACTGATAGCCGTCGGCCTTCAGGCCTTCGCGCGGATCCATGTCTTCCGGTCGCGAAGCATCGGCACCGGCGGCGGACAGCAAGGCGCCCACCATGCCGGGCTGCCACTTGCGCGCCAGCATGCGCTCACGCGCCTCGGCCGGCGACGCCGAAGTCTTGATCAGCTCGATCATCTCGTCGATGTTGGCCAGTGCGACAGTCAGGCCTTCGAGGATGTGCGCGCGGGCGCGCGCCTTGCGCAACTCGAAGATGGTGCGGCGGGTGACCACTTCGCGGCGATGCCGGATGAACGCCTCGAGGATGTCCTTGAGGTTCAGCAGCTTCGGCTGGCCGTCGAGCAGCGCCACCATGTTGATGCCGAAGGTGACCTGCAGCTGGGTCTGCTGGAACAGGTTGTTCAGCACCACGTCGCCCATCGCGTCGCGGCGGATCTCGATGACCACGCGCATGCCGTCCTTGTCGGACTCGTCGCGCAGCTCGCTGATGCCCTCGAGCTTCTTCTCCTTGACCAGCTCGGCGATCTTCTCGATCAGCCGCGCCTTGTTCACCTGGTACGGCAGCTCGTGGACGATGATCGTCTCGCGACCGTTCGGTTCGGTCTCGACCTCGGCCTTGGCGCGGACCAGGATGCGACCGCGGCCGGTGCGGTAGGCCTCGATGATGCCGGACGAACCATTGATGATGCCGTAGGTCGGGAAGTCCGGGCCCGGGATGTAATGCATCAACTCGTCGATGCCCAGCGTGGGCTCGTCGATCAGCGCCATCGTCGCGGCAATCACCTCGTTGAGGTTGTGCGGCGGAATGTTGGTGGCCATGCCCACCGCGATACCGGCCGAGCCGTTCACCAGCAGGGTAGGCACACGCGAAGGCAGCACCAGCGGCTCGCGTTCGCTCTCGTCGTAGTTGAAACCGAAATCGACGGTGTCCTTGTCGATGTCCGCGAGCAGTTCGTGGGTGAGGCGCGACATGCGCACCTCGGTGTAACGCATCGCTGCCGCATTGTCGCCATCGACCGAACCGAAGTTGCCCTGGCCGTCGACCAGCATGTAGCGCAGCGAGAACGGCTGCGCCATGCGCACGATCGCGTCATAAACCGACTGGTCGCCGTGCGGATGGTATTTACCGATCACGTCACCGACCACGCGGGCCGACTTCTTGTACGGCTTGTTCCACACATTGCCCAGCTCGTTCATCGCGAACAGCACGCGGCGATGCACGGGTTTCAGACCGTCGCGCACATCCGGAAGCGCGCGCCCCACGATCACGCTCATGGCGTAATCGAGGTAGCTCTGGCGCATCTCGTCTTCGATGTTGACGCGAATGATTTCTTTGGCGAGTTCTGCCATGAATCGGCTTCCTTGATGACAAAAAAAGGACGCTGGCGCCGCGCCTCCAGCGCATGCGCAAGCGACCCGAAATCAACCTGTCGATTGTAGCACGAGCGACCACAAAACGACAGGATTTAACTTATTGCAATCAACAACTTACGATAGAGCTTCGGAGTTCGCGCGAAGCGTCTCCCGAACTGCTGAAAAAATGAACAGCGGCGTGCGCGGCGCAACTTCCGACCCGGCCGGGTCGAAGCGGTTTTTGATCATGGCACTACGCGCTGAACCGGTGACGGCGGCAGCAACGCCGCAGCGCCTGCCAATGCGTCCTATCCGCCGAACATCGCCTGCATCGAAATGCTGTCGGGCCGTTCGATCACGCCGCGCTCGGTCACGATCGCATCGATCAGTTCGGCCGGCGCCACGTCGAAGACCGGGTTCCACGCCTGTGCGCCCTCGACCACCGTGCGCCGACCCGCCGTGCTCAACAGTTCGGCGGCATCACGCAACTCGATCTCGATTTCCTCGCCGGTGCTGGTGGCCATGTCCACCGTCGAGGACGGCGCCACCACCATGAACTTCACGCCGTGGTATTTCGCCGCGATCGCCAGCTGGTAGGTACCGATCTTGTTCGCGGTGTCGCCATTGGCGGCAATCCGGTCGGCGCCGACGATCACCCATTGCACCGCGCCGGACTTCATCAGGTGCGCGGCTGCGGAGTCGGCGATCAGCTGGGCCGGAATGCCGTCACGCACCAGCTCCCACATGGTCAGTCGCGCTCCTTGCTGCCATGGACGCGTTTCACCGGCGTAGACCCGGCTGATCCGGTTTGCCGCCACGCCGGCGCGAATCACGCCCAGCGCGGTGCCATAGCCGGCGGTCGCCAGCGACCCGGTGTTGCAATGAGTCAGTACGCCCGAGCCCGGGCTGATCAAGGACGAGCCAAGCTCGCCCATGTGGCGATTGGCGGCCAGATCCTCGTCCTGGATCGCCTGCGCCTCGCGTACGAGGGCATCGGCATCGGCGCCAGCGGCGATGCGCCGCTTCATTCGCTCCAGCGCCCACATCAGATTCACCGCGGTCGGGCGAGCTGCACCGAGCTGGGCCAGCACCGGGTCCAGCGCGACACCCTGCTGCGCCGCCATTGCCACGCCCCAGGCCGCGGCAATGCCGATCGCCGGTGCACCGCGAACAGCCAGATCACGGATCGCCTGGGTCACCTGGCCGGCATCGCGACAGTCGATCCAGCACTCTTCGGCAGGCAGCAAGCGCTGGTCGAGCAGACGCAGATGATCGCCTCGCCATTGCACGGCACGGATGGAGTCGTGGGTTTCGTTGGACGTTTTCATCCGCGCATTATCGCCTGCCGCGCGCGACTGCGCACGGCAGGTCATGCCGCACGATCACGCGATTCACCCGCGCTGACGCAACCATTGGTGGATCGCCGGTGGCACTTCGCGTTGCGCGCGACCGGAGACATAGATGCCGATGTGACCACCCTTGAACGCAAGCTGGGTGTAGTCGGTGGTACCGACATGCTTGCCCAGTGCACGCGAGGCGTCCGGCGGCACCAGATGATCCTGCTCGGCAAAGATGTTCAGCACCGGCTGGGTGATCATGCCCAGGTCGACCGCCCGGCCGCCGATCTCGAGCGTGCCCTTGACCAGCTTGTTGCCCTGGTAGAAATCCTTGATGAACTGGCGAAACGCCTCGCCCGCCTGATCGGGCGAATCGAAGATCCAGCGCTCCATGCGCAGGAAATTCTCCAGCTCGGTCGGGTTGTCGAGGATGTCGACCATGCCAATGTATTTCTGCTGGTTCAGCCGCACCGGTTTCAGCGTGAGGTAGACGTAGTTCATCAGCCCGGCGGGGATATTGCCCATGGTGTCGACGAACAAGTCCACGTCCATGTTGCGGCACCAGCTCGACAGCATGTTGTCCGGTGTGTGGAAATCCACCGGCGTGACCATGGTGATCAGATTCTTCACCTTGTCCGGGTGCAGCGCGGTGTAGCACAGCGAGAACGCGCCGCCCTGGCAGATGCCAAGCAGGTTGATCGCATCCAGATCGTGGCGCGCGCGCACGGCATCGACGCAACGATCAAGATAACCGTTGATGTAATCGTCCAGGGTCAGCCAGCGATCGGCGCCGTCGGGGTAGCCCCAATCGATCAGGTAGACATCTTCGCCCTGCTCCAGCAGGTTGCGCACCATCGAGCGGTCGGCCTGCAGATCGGTCATCCACACCGTGTTGACCAGCGCGTAGACGATCAGCAGCGGCGTTTTCGATGTCGCCTTGCCGCGACCGGTGAAGTGCCAGACCTTGAGCTTGTCCTCGCTGTAAACCAGCTCGCGCGGCGTGTTGGCGTACTCGGGCTCGCGCATGCCGCGCAGGTTGGTCATGCCGGCGGCCAGCTTGCGCTGGAACACCGCCATGTCGGCGAGGGCCCTGGCCGGATCGATCTGCATCGGGGTCTGCATGGCGGCTCCTTATTTGCGCTTGCGCGGGCTGGCCGTGGATCGGGATGAAGCGGCGGGCTTGCGCAGGCCTTTTGCCGCCGTCTTCTTCGCCATGGCAGGCTTCTTCGGGACGGCGGGTTTCTTCGCGACGGCTGGGGATCTGGCCGGGGCGGCCTTCTTCGCCGCAGGCGCGTTGGCCAGTTGCCGCTTCAATGCTGCGACATCACGGCGCAAAGCGGTGATTTCATCGGCCAGTTCGTCCGATGAACCGGCCTGGCTGGCGCGGAATTCACGACGCAGCGCCTGCAACCGCTCACCCAGACTCGAAACCTCGCTGCGCGTGGGCACGCCCAGTTGCTTGCACATCTGCTCGGTCTGCTGCTGCTGCAACTGGCGCACGCGCATCTGCGTATTGACCATTTCGCCATAGGCTTCGCGAAACTCGTCCGACAGCGCGATGCCCGCGTAGGCCTCCTCGGAGGCGTCGACCCAAAGGTCGTACAGGCCTTTCAACGAGTCGACCTGGCGGCCGGGCGCGGCATGTTCGACCAGCTTTTCCTGCAGGCGCTGCATGCCTTGCGTGTTGGCACGCTGGATCAGCTCCTGATATTTCGCGGATGCCTGCATCGAGGCCAGCAAGGCGATGCCCAGCTCCTGCTGCTGCATCTGCTGCTCGCGATCCTGGCCAAATGCCGGTATCGGGCCATGCGCGCCGGGCATGTCGCCAAAGCCGCTGCGCTGAGCCGCCTGCGACCATGACTGCCACTGTCGGGCAAAGCTTTCCGCACCCGCGCCGTCGATGCCGCCGAAGGCCTGCGTAAAAGGTTGGGCGGAGCCACCGAACATCTGCTGCAACTGCTGCTGCCAGTTGCTGGAAGGCTGCTGGGTGACGCCACCGCTGGCCGCGGCCTGCATCCAGTCGAAATAACCCTTGAGGCCCGCCAGCGTGCGTTCCAGCGTGTCATGGCCAACGCCCTGGGCCGGTGGTGGCGCAAACGGGTTGGCCGCGGGCTGCTGCTGGAATTGCCGCGTCCAGGCGTCCCAGGATTGCTGTGCCAGCGCCTGATAATCCCTCATGAAATCGTTCGCCGGGTCAGCCATCGGTACATCCTCGTGCAAGGTTCATCCATCCTAGCAAAAGCATGCGACACAAAATCGTCAGCTCACAACGAACAAGGCCCGGCATGAGCCGGGCCTTGTTGCATTGCTGCTGCCGCGAGGCGAACTCAGCCGTCAGCGCGTTCTTCCTCGGTCACCGCCTTCATCGACAGGCGGATGCGGCCCTGCTTGTCGACTTCCAGCACCTTGACCTTGACGATGTCGCCTTCCTTGAGCTTGTCGGAGACCTTCTCGACGCGCTCGTCGGAGATCTGCGACACGTGCACCAGACCATCCTTGCCCGGCATGATCGTGACGAATGCACCGAAGTCCATCAGCTTGGCGACCTTGCCCTCGTAGATGCGGCCCGGTTCGACGTCAGAGGTGATCTGCTCGATGCGCTTCTTCGCCGCCTCGCCCGCCTCGCGATTGACCGAGCCGACGATGATGGTGCCGTCGTCGCTGATGTCGATCGTGGTGCCGGTTTCTTCGGTGATCGAACGAATCGTGGCGCCACCCTTGCCGATCACTTCGCGGATCTTGTCCGGGTGGATCTTGATGGTGATCAGGCGCGGAGCGAACTCGCTCATCTCGGTACGGGCGGTGGTGAGCGCCTTGCTCATCTCGCCGAGGATATGCAGGCGACCCTGCTTGGCCTGGGCCAGCGCGACCTTCATGATCTCTTCGGTGATGCCGTCGATCTTGATGTCCATCTGCAGCGCGGAGATGCCTTCGGCACTGCCGGCCACCTTGAAGTCCATGTCGCCGAGGTGATCCTCGTCGCCCAGGATGTCGGACAGCACGACGAAGTCGTTGCCTTCCTTGACCAGGCCCATGGCGATGCCAGCCACCGGCGCCTTCAGCGGCACGCCGGCATCCATCATCGCCAGCGAGGAACCGCACACCGAAGCCATCGACGAGGAACCGTTGGACTCGGTGATTTCCGAGACCACGCGCACCACGTACGGAAACTCCTCGATGCTCGGCTTGACTGCCTGCACGCCACGCTTGGCAAGACGGCCGTGGCCAATCTCGCGACGCTTCGGCGCACCGAAACGACCGGCCTCACCCACCGAGAACGGCGGGAAGTTGTAGTGGAACAGGAACGGATCCTTCGACTCGCCACCGGGCGCGTCGATGATCTGAGCGTCGCGGGTGGTACCCAGCGTGATCACCACCAAGGCCTGCGTTTCACCGCGGGTGAACAGCGCCGAGCCATGGGTACGCGGCAGCACACCGACACGGGCGGTGATCGCGCGCACGTCGTCCAATTGACGGCCATCGATGCGCACCTTGGTCTTCAGCACGCTGTCGCGCATGGTGTGGTATTCGAGCTCCTCGAATTCCTTGGCCATCGCGGCGTTGGACCAGCCGTTCTCTTCGGCCTGCGCCTTCAGCCCGGAAAGCACATCGGACTTGATCGCGGAGATCGCGTCGCGACGCTCCAGCTTGTCACGCACCTGGAACGCGGCAGCCAGCTTGTCACCGACCGCGCCCTTGACGGCGGCGACCAGCGACTCGTTGCGTGCCGGTGCCTGCCAGTCCCACGACGGCTTGCCAGCCTCGGTGGCCAGTTCGGCGATGGCGCGGATGGCGGTCTGCATCTGCTGGTGGCCGAACATCACCGCACCGAGCATCACGTCCTCGGACAGCAGCTGCGCTTCGGATTCGACCATCAGCACGGCGCCGGCGGTACCGGCGACGACCAGGTCCAGCTCGGAGGTCTTCAGCTCGGTGGCCGTCGGGTTCAGCAGGTACTGGCCGTTGGCGTAACCGACGCGCGCGGCACCAATCGGGCCCTTGAACGGAATCCCGGCCAGGCTCAGTGCCGCGGAGGCGCCGAGCAGCGCGACGATGTCGCCGTCGATTTCCGGGTTGAGCGAGACGACCTGGGCGATCACCTGCACTTCGTTCTTGAAGTCTTCCGGAAACAGCGGGCGCACCGGGCGATCGATCAGGCGCGAGGTCAGCGTCTCCTTCTCGGTCGGGCGGCCTTCGCGCTTGAAGAAGCCGCCGGGAATGCGGCCGGCGGAATAGAACTTCTCGACGTAGTCGACGGTGAGCGGGAAGAAATCCTGGCCTTCCTTCTGCTTGGTCGCAGCCACCGCGGTGACCAGCACCACGGTGCCGCCCATGCTGGCCATGACCGCACCGGATGCCTGGCGGGCAATTTCGCCCGTCTCCAGTGTGACTTCGTGATTACCGTACTGGAATGACTTGGTTACTTTTGCCACGTTGGAATTCCTGAGTTCTATTTGAGAGTGCGGCCAAGGATGGCCGCTTTTTGATCTCAGCGTTCACGGAGGAACGCACAAACTAATTCCGCACGCGGATCAGCGGCGCAGACCAAGGCGTTCGATCAGGGCCTGATAGCGCGCCAGATCGCGATCCTTCAAATAGCTGAGCAGGCGCTTGCGCTGGTTGACCAGCTTCAGCAGGCCACGGCGGGAGTGATGATCCTGCTTGTGTTCCTTGAAGTGGCCGGTGAGGTGGTCGATGCGGGCGGACAGGAGCGCGACCTGGACTTCGGTCGAACCGGTGTCGTTCGGCACGCGGCCGAAATCAGCGATGATCTTGCCGGTCTGTTCTGCGGTGAGAGACATGAAGTACGTTTCCTTGAGAAGGCGATGCGAAGCTTGCGCTTGCATCATCGTTGATGACGCAAGCGCAAGCTTCGCCTAGTTGAATGAAAGCGTTGAAATAACTTGTCTATTCTACTGACCGGAGTGCTGTTACAACAAGTGTGCGAGGCCGTTTCGAGGCAAATCGGTCAGTCCGGCGGGAGGTTGAAGCCGCGGATGATGCGGGCCCGTCCCTCCGCATCCGGCTCCAGCAGCGCCAGCAAGGCGCCATCGCTGGCGTAGACGGCGCAGCGACCTGCTTCCTGCAAGCCGGGCAGACTGATCTGCTGGCCGCGCGAAATGGCCATGCTTTGCGCTTCATCCAGGCGCAACACCGGCAGATCGGCGAGTCCGGCCGATACCGGCCGCAACCAGGCCAGCAAGGCCTCGTCGCCCTGCTCCGCCGCCTGTTCAAGCTGCTCCACGGTCACCATTTGCGGCTCACGAAATGGCTCGACCCAGATCCGCCGCAATGCAGTCACGTGGGCGCCGCAGCCCAGATCCTCGCCCAGGTCGACTGCCAGCGAACGGATATAGGTGCCCGACCCGCACTCCACCAGCAGCCGCAACCTGTCGCCGTCGTGCCCCAGAAGCTCAAGGCGATGCACTTCCACCTCTCGCGCCGGCACGTCAACGATTTCACCCCGGCGTGCCTTGGCATAAAGCCGTTCGCCATCCTGCTTCAGCGCCGAATACACCGGCGGCACTTGCAGAATGCGGCCACGAAGCTTGTCCAGCGCAGCTTCGATCGTTGCCCCGTCGAACGAGGGCACCGGCCGCTGCCGAACGATCTCGCCTTCACTGTCGGCGGTGTCGGTGGTGATGCCCAGTCGGCACTCGGCCAGATAGGCCTTGCGCGCACCAAGCAGGCTGCCGGCCAGCTTGGTCGCCTCGCCGAAACACAGCGGCAACAAGCCGGTCGCCAACGGATCCAGCGCGCCGGTATGCCCACCCTTGGACGCACGCAGCAAGCGGCGCACCGCCTGCAGTGCCTGGTTGGAACTCAGGCCCGGCGGCTTGTCGAGCAAGACGATGCCGTGCAGATCACGGAACTGGATACGCGACTGGCGACTCATCGATTCAGCAATGCCCCGGACACCCGTTCAATCCTGCTGTTCGCCGTCCGGCGGGGCGATGTTGCGCGCCTGCTCGCGCAGCAGCGATTCGATCCGCTCGCCCTTGTCGACCGAATCGTCGTACTTGAACTTCAGTTCAGGCACCCGGCGCATGCGCATGCCGCTGTGCGCCAGCGCGTGGCGGATTTCGTGGCTGATCTCGTTCAGCGCCTTGACCGCCGGCAAGCCCTGGTCGGGCATCAGCGCGGTAACCCACACCGTGGCCCAGTCCAGGTCGCGGGTGATCTCCACGTCCGACACGCTGACCGACGGCAAGCCGTGATCACGCACGGCGGCGTGCACCAGCAAGCCGAGCTCACGACGCAGCTCGGCGCCGATGCGGTCGGTTCGTTTGAAGTCGCGGGAGGGCATGGGGAAAACCTGAGTAGTGAGTGGAGAGGAGTGAGAAACGAGAGAGAGCATCTGCGCCCAGTCATTTCTCACTCCTGCACACTTGTTTCTGCTTTAAAGCGTGCGTGCCACTTCGGTGCGTTCGAAGCACTCGATCTGGTCGCCCGGCTTGACGTCGTTGTACTGCTTCACGGCGATACCGCATTCCATGCCGTTGCGCACTTCGTCGACCAGTTCCTTGAAGCGGCGCAGCGATTCCAGCTCGCCCTCGAACACCACCACGTTATCGCGCAATACGCGGATCGGCTTGCTGCGCTTGACGTAGCCCTCGGTAACCATGCAACCAGCCACGGCGCCGAACTTGGAACTGCGGAAGACGTCGCGCACCTCGGCCAGGCCGATGATGTCCTCGCGCACTTCCATGCCGAGCAGGCCGGTGGCCGCCTGGGTCACCTGATCGATCACGTCATAGATGATCGAGAAGTAGCGCACGTCCAGGCCGCTGGTTTCGATCACCTTGCGTGCCGAGGCGTCGGCACGCACGTTGAAGCCGATCACCAGCGCTTTCGAGGCCGCTGCCAGGGTGGCGTCGGATTCGGTGATGCCGCCGACGCCCGAGGCCACCACGTTGACGCGGACCCGTTCGTTGCCGATCTGGGTCAGCGATTCACGCAGCGCTTCGACCGAGCCCTGCACGTCTCCCTTGACCAGAATGTTGAGCGTCTGCTGCTCCACGCCCTGGCCCATCTTGGCGATGATGTCCTCAAGCCGGTTGCTCTTGCTGACCATGCGCGTTTCGCGACGCTTGAGCTCACGCTCCTGCGCCACTTCGCGGGCCAGACGCTCGTCCTCGACGCAGACGAAGTCGTCGCCGGTTTCCGGCACGCCGGACAAGCCGAGCACCTGCACCGGAATCGACGGACCCGCTTCGGTGACCTGCTTGCCGGTCTCATCGATCAGCGCGCGCATGCGGCCGTATTCGATACCGCAGACGATGAAGTCGCCCTTCTTCAACGTACCTTGCTGCACCAGCACCGTGGCGACCGGGCCGCGACCGCGATCCAGGCTGGATTCGATCACCACGCCGGAGGCGCGACCATCGGCCACCGCCTTCAATTCCATCACTTCGGCCTGCACCGAGATCGCATCGAGCAGATCCTCGACACCCATGCCGGTCTTGGCCGATACCGGGATGAACTGGACGTCGCCGCCCCAGTCTTCCGGTACCACTTCGTACTGCACCAGACCTTGCTTGACGTTGTCCGGGTTGGCGCCGTCCTTGTCCATCTTGTTGACGGCGACGATCAGCGGCACCTTGGCGGCGCGTGCATGCTTCACCGCTTCCACCGTCTGCGGCATCACGCCATCGTCGGCCGCCACCACCAGGATCACGATATCGGTCGACTGCGCACCGCGGGCGCGCATCGAGGTGAACGCGGCATGGCCGGGGGTGTCCAGGAAGGTGATCACGCCCTTCGAGGTTTCCACGTGATACGCGCCGATGTGCTGGGTGATGCCGCCGGCTTCGCCAGAGGCCACCTTGGTGCGACGGATGTAGTCCAGCAACGAGGTCTTGCCGTGATCGACGTGACCCATGATCGTCACCACCGGCGGACGGGTGACCTTGTCGCCCTCCAGCTCGATGTTCTGGGTATGTGCTGCCAGGGTTTCCTCGGCATTGTTCTGGCTGTCCGCCACCGGCACATGACCGAGTTCCTCGACCACCAGTACGGCGGTATCGTGGTCAATGGTCTGGTTGATGGTTGCCATGACACCCATCTTGAACAGCGCCTTGACCACCTCCGAACCCTTGACCGCCATCTTCTGCGCCAGTTCGGCGACGACGTTGGCCTCGCCCACCACCACTTCACGCACCACCGGCGCGGTCGGGCGGGAGAAGCCGTGCGGGCCGCTCGGCGCAGCCGAACCACCACGCATGGTGTCGCGACCATTGCTGCGACCGGGCTTGCCACGCTTGCCGCTGGAGGACGAGCGACGGGCACGATCGGCTTCACTCAGGTGCATCTGGCCACCGGCAAAGCGCTTGCCGGCCTCGCGATCTTCCTTGTTGCCCGGCGTTTCGGCGCGCTCGCGCGAATGCTTGGGCTTGCCGCGAGCGGCGTCGCCGCCAGCTGCTGCGGTGGTGGTCGCCGTTGCAGTCGTTGCCGCCGGGCGAACCGGCGTTGCAGCGGGTGCGGGAGCGGGAGCCGGAGCAGCCACCGGCTTGACCAGCTTTTCGCGTTTGCGTGGCTCATGGATGCGCGGCAGGATCATGCCCAGCTCACGCTGGTCCATGCGCTGCACGGCGGAGGGATCGTCCACGGCAGCCGCAGGCGCCTCAACGGCGGCTTCAGATTCGGCTGCCACTTCGATCTTCTCGGCTGCGGCAGGCTCGTCGACCACGGCCGCGACGGCTGCCGCCTCGCGCTGGTCCTGCTCGGCCTTGCGACGTTGTTCGTCCGCGGCGCGCTGCTGCGCTTCAGCCTGGCGACGCTGCTCGGCCTCGCTGCGCTCGAGCTCTTCCTGCTCGCGCTGCTGCTGCGATTCCTGCAGTTTGCGCACGGCATCTTCGCGCTCGGGCTCGGCGCTGGCTTCCTCGGCAATCACGCTGCGCTTGACGTAGGTGCGCTTGGCGCGGACTTCGACGTTGACCGTCTTGGCCGTCGCTGCCGCACCGCGTCCACCCGGCGTGGCGACTTTCAGTTCGCCGACGGTGCGTCGCCTCAGGGTGATCTGTCTGGGCGCACTGTCGTCGACCTCGGCCGCAGCCTCGCTCTTGCCGTGCGTGCGGCGCAGGAAGCCAAGCAGCTTCACCTTCTCGGTGCTGCTGATGACCTGCTCCTGGTCGGAGAATTTCATGCCCGCTTCGCCAAGCTGCGTCAGCAGCTTGTCGACCGGCATGCCCAGTACCTGGGCGAGTTGTTTGATCGTGACGTCCGACATCGTGTTCTTTGCTCCGCCGTTCCCGCGCTTATCATCTGTGCGGCATTATCGCTACCGCCACCTCCATCCGTGGTGAAAGGCCTGTCTGGCCTTTCGCGGCACACCCATCCAGGGCGTTGCCGTCCGCGGTTAGCCGCCTTTCTCCAATCGCGCGATCATCGGCGCTCGTGCAGCCATGATCAGCGCTGCCGCGCGATCCTCGTCCATGCCTTCGATATCGATCAGGTCGTCCACCGCCAGATCGGCCAGGTCGTCCACCGTGGTCACCTCGCGGGAAGCCAGGGCGTAAGCCGTGGCCTCATCCATCCCGTCGAGCGCCAGCAGCTCGGCGGAAGGCTGATGTTCGTCCACGCCCTCCTCCGCCGCCAGTGCCTCGGTCAGCAGCGCATCGCGGGCGCGGGCACGCAGCTCCTCGACGATGTCTTCGTCGAAACCTTCCACGGCCAGCAATTCGGCGCTGGGCACGTAGGCGATTTCCTCGATGCTGGAAAAGCCTTCCTGCACGAGGATGACCGCGATTTCCTGGTCCACTTCAAGCTTGTCCATGAACAACTGGCGCGCGGCCTCCTGCTCGGACTCGCTCTTGGCGGTGACCTGGTCCTGGGTCATCACGTTGAGCTGCCAGCCGGTCAGCTTGCTTGCCAGACGCACGTTCTGGCCGCCCCGGCCGATCGCCTGGGACAGCTTGTCCTCGGCGACCGCGATGTCCATCGAGTGCTTTTCCTCGTCCATGATGATGGACTGCACTTCCGCCGGCGCCATCGCATTGATGACGAACTGCGCCTGGTTCTCGTGCCACAGGATGATGTCGACGCGCTCGCCGTTGAGGTCATTCGACACCGCCTGCACGCGCGAACCGCGCATGCCGATGCAGGCGCCGATCGGATCGGTGCGACTGTCGTGGGCCAGCACGGCGATCTTGGCGCGGTCACCCGGATCGCGAGCGCAGCCCTTGATCTCGACCAGGCCCTGGCCGACTTCCGGCACTTCCAGCTTGAACAGTTCGATCATGAATTCAGGTGCGGCGCGCGACACAAACAGCTGCGGGCCGCGTGCTTCGGACTTCACTTCATACAGATAACCGCGCACGCGGTCGCCGACGCGGGCCGACTCGCGGGGAATCGTCTTGTCGCGCGGTATGAAAGCTTCGGCATTGCTGCCCAGGTCGAGGTAGATGTTGCCGCGCTCGACGCGCTTGACGATGCCGGTAACCAGCTCGCCGACGCGATCAGCGAATGCGTCGACCACCTGCTGGCGCTCGGCTTCGCGCACGCGCTGCACGATCACCTGCTTGGCGGCCTGTGCGGCGATGCGACCGAACTCGGCATTCTCGACCTGCTGCTCGATGTATTCGCCGACCTGTGCGTCGGCGCGCTCATCCAGCGCATCCATCAGGCGCAGCTGGTACGAGGGCGACTCCATCTCGCCGTCGTCGGCAATGATTTCCCAGCGACGGAAGGTCTGGTACTCGCCAGTGTCGTGATCGATCGACACGCGAACGTCGGGCTCTTCGTCGGGATAGCGCTTTTTCGCGGCCGAAGCCAGCGCGGCTTCCATCGCCTCGAAAATCACTTCTTCCGGCACACCCTTTTCATTGGCGACCGCGTCGACGACCAGCAAAAGTTCTTTGCTCATTGCTGCAACTCCGTAGGCATCCAGTCCGGATACCGATGGTTAAATTGTTGTGTTCATCCCGGAACACAAAACCTGGAACGCGGCCACGAATGGCCGCATCAAATTATTTCTTGCCGGGAACCTTGCCGCCGGGCTTGGGCTGCGGCGCATAACCCAGCGCCACCCAGTCCGGCACCACACGTGCACTTTCCACCAGCGAATGCTCCAACTCGAAAGTCTTGCCTTCAGCTTCCAGCACGATGTGCTCGCCTTCCACCGAAACCAGCTTGCCGCGCAGGCGACGACGCCCCTCCAGCGGCGCTTTCAACAGCAACTTCACTTCCTGCCCATCGACACGCGCAAACTGTTCGGCCGTGAACAGCGGACGATCCAGACCCGGCGAGGAAACCTCCAGCACGTAGTGACCCGGGACCGGATCCTCCACATCAAGCAGAGCGGACAATTCGCGGCTGGCGGTCTCGCAATCCTCGATACCCACCTCGCGGCGTTCACCGTCACCGGCGTCCTTGTTCAACAAGTCCACGTAGACGCGCAGGGTACTCTGCCCGCTCGACGGATTGAACTCCACGCCAAGGCATTCCAGACCCAGATCGGTCAGTACCTCGGTGAATCGCTGTGCAAGTGCCTGTGTATCCATGATCGTCTTCCCGACCCACTGCGTCAGAACTGCAGAAACAAAAAATGGGCTCCAACGGCCCATTTCCTTATCACGCCGATGTTCCTCCTCGTACAGCTCTTTCCGGTGCGCGTGGCTGCCAGGCAACCAGGCACGACGCATCCGTGCGCCCAACAAAAAAGCCTCACTAGGAGGCTTTCTTGCAACAAGAAAGATCTGGTAGCGGGGGCAGGATTCGAACCTGCGACCTTCGGGTTATGAGCCCGACGAGCTGCCAGACTGCTCCACCCCGCATCAGAGTCCGAAGAGTTTACCGGGGTGGCCGGTTTCTTGCAAGCCTCAATCTGTCACCGATACATCAATCGACCATTCAAAGACCAAACGCGCGACGGCACCACCCCAGCAACGGCCCCCAATACAAGCCCAGTGCCAGCAAGGACAATGCATTGATCGACAACACCACGCGCAGCGGCTTGTCGGCCTGTGCCTGCAGCAGGCTGCCTTCGGCCGGCTTGTCGAAGTACATCACCTTGACCACGTGAAGGTAGTAATACAGGCCGATGATCGCGAACACGACACCGACGATGGCCAGCCACAGCATGTTCGCGTGGATCGCGGCCTCAAGCACCAGCACCTTGGCCCAGAAACCGAACAGCGGCGGCACGCCGGCCAGCGAGAACATCGCCAGCAACATCAGGAAAGCCATCCACGGCGACTTCTGGTTGAGCCCCTTCAGATCGGCAATTTCCTCGCACTCGAAACCGGCCCGGCTCATCGCCAGCATCACGCCGAACGCCGCCACGCCCATCAACGCGTAGCAGATCGCGTAGAACAGCGCAGCCGCATAACCTTCCGGCCCGGCGGCCGCCAGGCCCAGCAGCAGGTAGCCCATGTGCGAGATGGTCGAATAGGCCAGCATGCGCTTGAGGTTGGTCTGCACGATCGCCACAAGGTTGCCGATCGCCAGCGACAACACTGCCAGCACCGCCAGCATCAGCTGCCAATGCTGCGACAGATCGCCCATGCCACCGTCGAGCAGGCGCCAGGCCATGCCGAATGCCGCCAGCTTCGAACCGGAAGCAATGAAAGCGGTGACTGGCGTGGGCGCGCCCTGGTAGACGTCCGGAATCCACATGTGAAACGGCGCCGCGCCCAGCTTGAAGCCGATGCCGACGATCATGAAGATCAGGCCGAACAGCAGCAACGTCGGTGCGGTGGTGTAGCTCATCACGTCATGCAGCTGGGCCAGTTCCAGCGTGGGCGTGCCGCCCATGCCCGACGCGCCGTAGACCATCGACATGCCGTACAACAGCATGCCGGAGGCCAACGCACCCAGCACGAAGTACTTGATCGCCGCTTCCGGCGGCAGCTTCGCGTCACGATTGAGCGCCACCAGTGCATACGACGACAGCGACAGCAGCTCCAGTCCCAGATAGATGGTGACCAGGTTGCCGGCCGAGACCAGTAGCATGATGCCGATCACCGCAAACAGCATCAGCGTATAGAACTCGCCACCGAGCAGCTTGCGGTCGATCAGGTACGGGCGGGCGTAGACGAACATCAGTGCGGTGGTGCCCAGCGCGAACACCTTGAGAATCTCGGCCACGTCGTCGCGCAGGAACATGCCGCCGAACGCGCTCACCGCCTGCGGCGGCTGCCCGGCGATCACCAGGTAGATCGCCACCAGCAGCACGGCGATCGAGATCCAGTGCAGCAGCGGGCGCCGTGCGGGTTTCATGAAGGCGTCCAGCAACAGCAGCAGGCACGCCGCCGCCACCAGATAGAACTCCGGCAGCAGGATCAGGATGTCATTCAGTGTTGGCATGTCGGGTCCCGATCAAATCTTGTGAATGGCGAGTTGCTGCACCAGCTGCGCCACCGAGCCGTCCATCAAGTGGACCAGCGGCTGCGGCCAGATGCCCAGCGCCAGCACGGCGGCGGCAAAGGATGCCAGCACGAAGGTCTCGCGACCGTTGATTTCCTTCATCTGCGCCACGTGCGGATTGGTGATCTCGCCCCACAGCACGCGCTTGACCAGCCACAGCGTGTAGGCCGCGCCGATGATCAGGGTGAACGCGGCGAACAACGCGATCCACGGATTGGCGCTGAAGCTGGCCAGGATCACCATGAATTCACCGACGAAACCACTGGTGCCCGGCAGGCCGCAGTTGGCCATCGCGAACAGCACGTAGAAGAAGCCGAACCACGGCATCACGTTGATGACGCCACCGTAGTCCTTGATTGCCCGGGTGTGCAGGCGGTCGTACATGACGCCGATGCAGGTGAACATCGCACCGGAAACGAAGCCGTGCGAAATCATCTGGATCATCGCGCCCTGCATGCCGAGCTGGGCCATGTCGGTGTTGCCCCGCTCGCGCACCAGCGCAAACGCGATGAAGATGCCGAGCGTGACGAAGCCCATGTGGGCTACCGACGAATACGCCACCAGCTTCTTCATGTCCTCCTGCACCAGCGCGACATAGCCGATGTAGACAACCGCGGCCAGGCTGAGCGCGATGATGATCCAGGCGAAGTGGGCACCGGCATCCGGCACGATCGGCAGGATGAAACGCAGCATGCCGTAGGTCCCGACCTTCAGCATCACCGCTGCCAGCACCACCGAGCCGCCGGTCGGCGCCTCCACGTGGGCGTCCGGCAACCAGGTGTGCACCGGCACCATCGGTACCTTGATCGCGAAGGCGATCAGGAACGCAAAGAAGAGCCAGCTTTGCTCCTTCATCGTCAGCGGCAGCGCCGCCAGCGTGGCCAGGTCGAACGTATGCGCCTTCTGGTACAGGTACAGCAGCGCGATCAGCATGAAGACCGAGCCGAAGAACGTGTAGATGAAGAACTTCAGCGTCGCATACACGCGGCGCGGCCCGCCCCAGATGCCGATCAGGATGAACATCGGAATCAGGATCGCCTCGAACAGCGCGTAGAACAGCAGCGCGTCGGTGGCGCAGAACACGCCGATCAGCAGGCCTTCCAGCATCAGCATGGCGGCCATGTACTGGTGCGGCTTGTCCTGAATGACCTCCCAGGCGCCGGCGATCACCAGGATGCCGACGAAGGTGGTCATCACGATCAGCGCCACCGAGATGCCGTCCACCGCCAAGCCGTAATGGACGCCCCACGAGGCAATCCACAGATGGCTTTCGACCAGCTGCATCGCGCTGCCGGCCGGGTTGTACTGCACCAGCAGGAACAGGCTGACCACGAAGGTCAGTACCGCCACCAGCAGCGACAGCCAGCGCGCCAGGTTCGGGCGGGCCGAACCGGCAAGCAACACCGGGATGGCGCCGAGGACAGGAAGCCAGATCAGCAGGCTGAGCAAATGATTGAACATGGATCTGTTTCCCTTATTGCCCGACCGGCATGGAACCGAGGAACCAATACCCGCCAAGCAGCAGGATCAGGCCGAGAATCATCGCGAAAGCGTAGTGATAGAGATAACCCGACTGCAGGCGGCGCACGGTCGCGGCCACGCGATGCACCAGGCTCACCGAGCCATTGACCATCGCGCCATCGATCACCGCCGTGTCGCCAGCCTTCCAGAACAGGCGACCCAGCATCACGCCACCGCGGGCGAAAACGGCAAAGTACAGATTGTCGACCCAGTACTTGCGATCCAGCACCGTCCACAGCGGCTTCAACGCGGACTTGATGCGCCCGGCCAGCGCGGGATTGAACAGGTAGATGTAGGTGCAGGTGATGAAGGCGATCAGCACCAGCAGGAACGGCAGCTGGGTGAATCCGTGCAGCGCCATCGCCGAAGCCCCGTGGAATTCCTGGCCGAGTTCGGCCAGCACGTTGTTCGCCTCGTCCACATGGATCGCGCTGCCGAACCAGTTGCCGAACAGCATCGGTCCGACGGTAAAGAAGCCCACCAGCAGCGACGGAATCGCCAGCAGCACCAGCGGCAGGGTCACCACCCACGGCGACTCCTTCGGTGCATGCGCCAGCACGCCCGGCTCGTGGTGGCCGTGATCGTCATGCCCGTCGTGGCCATGACCATGCTGCTCGACCACGGTGAAGCGCTCCTTGCCGTGGAAGGTCAGATACATCTGGCGGAAGGTGTACAGCCCGGTCACCAGAGCACCGGCCATCACGCAGAAATAGGCGTAATGCGCGCCCCAGCGATGCGACTCGCCGACCGCCTCGATGATCGCGTCCTTCGAATAGAAGCCTGACGTGAACGGGATCGCCACCAGCGCCAGCGAACCGATCCACATGGTGATCCAGGTGATCGGCATGTACTTGCGCAGGCCGCCCATGTAGCGCATGTCCTGCTCGTGGTGCATCGCGATGATCACCGAGCCGGCACCCAGGAACAGCAGCGCCTTGAAGAACGCGTGGGTCATCAGGTGGAACACTGCGCCCGAATACATCGACACGCCCAGCGCCACCGTCATGTAGCCCAGCTGCGACAGCGTGGAGTACGCGATCACCCGCTTGATGTCATTCTGGACTATGCCGATCAAGCCGGTGAACAGGGCCGTGGTCGCGCCGATCACCAGCACGAAGCTCAGCGCGGTCGACGACAGCTCGAACAGCGGCGACATGCGCGCCACCATGAAGATGCCGGCGGTGACCATGGTCGCCGCATGGATCAGCGCCGAGATCGGGGTCGGGCCTTCCATCGAATCGGGCAGCCACACGTGCAGCGGCACCTGCGCCGACTTGCCCATCGCGCCGATGAACAGGCAGATGCAGATCACCGTGGCCGCGTCCCACTGCGTGTGCGCGGTGATCTGCAGGGTCTTGCCGACCAGGCCCGGCGCCGCGGTGAACGCCGTGGCGTAGTCCAGCGTGCCGAGGAAATACAGCACCGCGGCGATGCCGAGCAGGAAGCCGAAGTCGCCCACGCGGTTGACCAGGAACGCCTTCAGGTTGGCGAAGATCGCCGTCGGCCGCTTGTACCAGAAGCCGATCAGCAGGTACGACACCAGGCCCACCGCTTCCCAGCCAAAGAACAGCTGCATGAAGTTGTTGCTCATCACCAGCATGAACATCGAGAAGGTGAACAGCGAGATGTAGCTGAAGAAGCGGGTATAGCCCGGGTCATCGCGCATGTAGCCGATGGTGTACACGTGCACCAGCAGCGACACGAAGCTCACCACCACCAGCATCATCGCGGTGAGGCGGTCGACCATGAAGCCGACGCTGGCATTGAACGGGCCGATCTGAAACCAGGTGTAGAGGTTCTGGTTGTACTCGGCCGCGCCACCGATGGTGAACTGATACAGCACCAGGAACGACAGCACGCAGGAAACCAGCAGACCCAGAATGGTCACGCTGTGCGAACCGGCGCGACCGATGAACCTGGCGAAGAAACCGGCCAGCAGGCAACCGACCAGCGGCGCCAGCGCAATCGTCAGCAGGATGGATGTTGAAAGCTGCATCGGATCAACCCTTCATGCTGTCGATGTCGGCGATATTGATCGTGCTGCGCGTACGGAACAGCAGCACCAGGATCGCCAGGCCGATGGCAGCTTCTGCCGCAGCCACGGTGAGGATGAAAAACACGAACACCTGCCCCGACACGTCGCCGAGGAAGCGCGAGAACGCCACGAAGTTCATGTTCACGGCCAGCAGCATCAACTCGATCGACATCAGCAGCACGATCACGTTCTTGCGGTTGATGAACAGGCCGGCGACGGCGATGCAGAACAGCACCGCGCCAAGCACGATGTAGTGCGCAAGCGTGATCATGGCTGCGGCTCCTGGGATTCGGTCGATTCGTCGGGACGCACCGCCGCCATCTTCACGATGCGCACGCGCCGGGTCGGGTCTGCCTTGACCTGCTGACTGGCCGACTCATAACGGGCGTCGCGACGCTCGCGCAGGGTCAACGCCACCGCCGCGACAATGCCGACGGTGAGGATCAGCGCGGCAATTTCGAACGGCAACAGGAAGCGGGTGTACAGCGCACGGCCCAGCCATGCGGTATTGGACACCCCGGCGGCGGTCGC
The DNA here is from genome assembly GCF_050026815.1 of Rhodanobacter ginsengiterrae. NCBI lineage: Bacteria > Pseudomonadati > Pseudomonadota > Gammaproteobacteria > Lysobacterales > Rhodanobacteraceae > Rhodanobacter > Rhodanobacter ginsengiterrae. The sequence continues at coordinate 100,246 of NZ_JALBWO010000054.1, forward strand.
CGGATCGGCGCCCATCACGTGCGACTGCAGCGCGCGCACGCCGATCAGGCCGAGCATCTCGGCCAGCATCACCACGGCCACGAACAGGCCGATCGGCAGGAACTTGACGAAGCCCTCGCGCATCTTTTCCTGGTCGATGTCGAGCATCATCACCACGAACAGGAACAGCACCATGACCGCACCGACATAGACCACGATCAGTGCGAGGGCAAGGAATTCAGCCTCCAGCAGCAGCCACAGGCAAGCGGCACTGAAGAACGTGAGCACCAGCGCCAGCACGGCATGCACCGAGTTCTTCAGGGTGATCACCGACAGGGCCGCCGCCACGGTGACGAAGCTGAAGGCGTAGAAGCAGATGAGTTGGAGCAGTTGGGGATTCATCGATAGGCCTCAGCGGTACGCCGCATCTTGCGCGCGGTCGGCGGCGATCTGCTGTTCGAAGCGGTCACCGATGGCCAGCAGCTTCTGCTTGTCCACCACGTTCTCGCCCCGGTTCTCGAAATGGTATTCGTGGATCGAGGTCTCGACGATCGAGTCCACCGGGCAGCTCTCTTCGCAGAAACCGCAGAAGATGCACTTGAACAGGTCGATGTCGTAGCGGGTGGTACGACGCTGACCGTCGCTTTCGCGCGGCGCCGAGTCGATCGTGATGGCCAGCGCCGGACACACCGCCTCGCACAGCTTGCAGGCGATGCAGCGTTCCTCGCCGTTCGCATAACGACGCAGCGCGTGCAGGCCGCGGAAGCGGTTGGATTTGGGGATGTGCTCCATCGGGTAGCGCATCGTGTACTTGGGTTTGAACATGTAGCGAATGGTCACGCTCATGCCCTGCAGCAGCTCGATCAGCAGCAGGCTCTTGAAATAGGCGGTCATGCGATTCATTGGATGCTCAGGCCCCCGTGCCGATGCTGACCAGGCCGTAATACTTCATCAGGCCCGCCACGAAAACCCACGCGATGGCGATGGGAATGAACACCTTCCAGCCCAGCCGCATGATCTGGTCATAGCGATAGCGCGGGAACGTGGCGCGGAACCACAGGAACATGAAGGAGAACAGGAAAGCCTTGAGCAGCAGCCAGGGGAAGCCGCCATGGCCGATGAAGCCCCACGAGGTCGGGAACGGCGACAGCCAGCCGCCCATGAACAGGATCGCGGCGAGGAAGCTGACCAGGATCATGCTGGCGTATTCGGCCAGAAAGAACAGCGCGAACGCCGAGCCGGAATATTCCACGTGGAAACCGGCGACGATCTCCGACTCGCCTTCGGCGACGTCGAACGGCGCGCGGTTGGTCTCGGCCACGCCGGAGATGAAATAGATCACGAACACCGGCAGCAGCGGTAACCAGAACCAGTCGAAGAAGCCCTTGCTGCCGGCCTGCGCGTTGACGATGTCGGTGAGGTTCAGCGAACCGGCGAGCACCAGCACACAGACCAGGCACAGGCCCATCGCCAGCTCGTAGGAGATCACCTGCGCCGCCGAACGCATCGCGCCAAGCAATGCATAGCGCGAATTCGACGCCCAGCCGGCGATGATGATGCCGTACACGCCCATCGAGGTCATCGCCAGCAGGTACAGCACGCCGGCGTTGGCATTGGACAGCACCATCGAGCTGCTGAATGGCACCACCGCCCACACGGCCAGCGCCGGCACCAGCGCGATCATCGGCGCCATGTAGTAGAGGAAGCGGTTTGCCTTGGTCGGCAGGATCACTTCCTTGATCAGCAGCTTCACCACGTCGGCGAAGGCCTGCAGCATGCCGAACGGACCGATCTTGTTCGGTCCCATGCGCACGTGCATCCAGCCGAGAACCTTGCGCTCCCAGTAGACGAACATCGCCACCGCCAGCACCAGCGGCAACACGATCGCCAGGATGTACAGGACCGGCACGACGAGCTGATGGATGAGTTGATCAAGCATCTGCTTAAGCCTTGCTCAGGGTGATGGACGCGCCATACGGCGGCAACGCGGCGGTGAGATCGTGCGCGGCCTCGATCCACACCGCACCATCGGGCACGGCGGCATCGATCACCACCGACAGCGGCGCTTCGCCGATGCGTACCTGGCTGCCGGCGGCAAGCCCCTGCCGCCCCGCCTCATCCGCATTCAGACGCGCCGCCGGGGCGCGATTGAGCGGATGCGCATTCAGCGCGGTGGCACGACGCAGCACGGCGTCCATGCGATAGATCGGCCAGGTCGCCAGGCGGCTGAGACCGCTGACCGTGGCGCGCTCGGCCAGTCCACTGCGCCCGGTTACGGCGCGCGCGGCGATACCGTCGCGCAAACCGGCCAGGTCGTCGAATTCGAATCCGCCCAGCTGCAGCGCGCCGCCGAGCGCGCGCAGCACCTTCCAGCCCGGACGGGCCTGGCCTGCGGCCTTCGCACCGGCAGTCACGCCCTGCGCCAGACCATCGACGTTGACCAGGGTAGCCTCGGACTCCGGCAGCAAGGCGATCGGCAGGATCACATCGGCAACCTCGCGCAGCGCCGGGCTGGCGTAGGCGCTGAACGCCACCACCTGCTCCGCCTGGCGCAGCGCGTTCAGCGCGGCGGCACCGTCGGCGAAATCATGCGGCGGCTCGACACCGTACAACAGGTAACTCTTGCGCGGCTGGGCCAGCATCGCCTGCGCATCCAGCCCGCCATTGCCCGGCACCACGCCGAGCTGGGCAAGACCGATCGCGTTAGCGCCAACCGGCAACTCGTCGTAGCCCGCGCCGGTGGCGGCGGCGATGAAACGCGCGATCGCGCGCAACCAGGATGCCTGCGGATGGGTCACCGCCGCTTCCCCCAGGATCACCACCGCCTTGCCCGACTGCAGCGCCGCGATCACGTCGCGGTCCGCATCCTTGCTCTGTGCCGTACCGATCGCTTCAGCCAGTGTCGTCGGGGCCGTGGCTCCCGCTGCCACCGCCGCCTTGGCCAGGGCCAGCAAGCCATCGACCAGCGCCGGGGGCGCCAGCACGGACTCGCCAGCCAGCTTGTAGTTGAAATCGAAATGCGCCGGATTGACCGCGTAGACCTTGGCGCCCTTCTTGGTCGCCTGATGCACGCGATGGTTCAGTAGCGGCATCTCGTGGCGCAGGTCCGAGCCGATCAGCAAGGCTGCCCGGATCTGGTCGACTTCCGCCACCGGCAGCGCAAACGGGACCGCCACGGCGTTGTCGGCAAAATCAAGCTGACGCAGGCGATGATCGATGTGCGCACTGCCCAGCCCGCGGGCCAAGCGCATCAGCAAATCACCCTCCTCGTTCGAGGTGGCCGGGTGCAACAGCATGCCCAGCTCGCTGCCCGACGCCTTCTTCAGCGCTTCGCCGGCAAACTGCAGGGCGTCTTCCCAGGTCGTGGCCCGCCACTGGCCGTTGCGTTTCACTTCCGGCACGCCGATGCGGTCGTCGGCGTACAGGCCCTGATGGCTGTAGCGGTCGCGGTCGGACAGCCAGCATTCGTTGACCGATTCGTTGTCGCGCGGCACCGTGCGCAGCACCTCGCCCCGGCGCACGTGCAGCCACAGGTTGGAACCCAGCGCATCGTGGTAGCCGATCGACGGCTTGGCAATCAGCTCCCACGCGCGCGCCTTGAACTGGAACGGCTTGTTGGTCAGCGCGCCGACCGGACACACGTCGATGATGTTGCCGGACAGTTCGGTCTCGATCGTCTTGCCGATGTAGGTACCGATCTGCAGGTCTTCGCTGCGATTCATGCCACCCAGTTCGTAGGTGCCCGCGATCTCGCTGGTGAAGCGCACGCAGCGGGTGCAATGGATGCAGCGGGTCATCTCGGTAGCGACCAGCGGCCCGATGTTCTCGTCGGCCACGGTGCGCTTGCGCTCGGTGAAGCGCGAGACGCTGCGGCCATAGCCCAGCGCCACGTCCTGCAGCTCGCACTCGCCACCCTGATCGCAGATCGGGCAGTCCAGCGGATGGTTGATCAGCAGGAATTCCATCACGTCTTTCTGGAACTTCAGCGCCTTGTCCGAGCGCGTGGTCACCTTCATGCCCTCCGCCACCGGAGTGGCGCATGCCGGCTGCGGCTTGGGCATCAGCTTGCCGCCCATTTCCACGTCGACCAGGCACATGCGGCAGTTCGCGGCGATCGGCAGCTTGCGGTGGTAGCAGAAACGCGGAATCGACACGCCGATCGCGTCGGCCGCCTCGATGATCATCGCGCCCTTGCGGATCTGCGTCGGCTTGCCGTCGACCTCGATGTTGATCAGGTCCGGCGCGGTGCCGGTCGGCTGCGCACTCATGCAGCAACTCCAGAGTTGGCTTGTGCAAGCCTGTCCTCGACCATCGAGCGACCGTGCTGCACGAAGTATTCGAATTCGTTCCAGAAGCGGGCCAGGAAGCCCTGTACCGGCCAGGCGGCGGCTTCACCGAACGCGCAGATGGTATGGCCTTCGATCTGGCCGGCAATCGCCTTCAGACGATGCAGATCCTCTGCGGTGCCCTTGCCTTCGACAATGCGGCTGAGCACGCGGTACATCCAGCCAGTGCCCTCGCGGCACGGCGTGCACTGACCGCAGGATTCGGCCTTGTAGAAGCGCGAGATGCGATGGCAGACCTTGACCATGCAGGTGGTCTCGTCCATCACGATCACCGCGCCCGAGCCCAGCCCCGAACCCGCCTTCTGCAGGCAGTCATAGTCCATCGTGCTCTCGAGCATGATGTCGGCCGGCAGCACCTTCATCGACGAGCCGCCGGGGATCACCGCCTTCAGCTTGTGGCCGTTGCGCACGCCGCCGGCCATCGCCAGCAGCTCGGAGAACGGCGTACCCAGTCGTATCTCGAAATTGCCGGGGTTGTTGACGTGGCCGGAGACCGAGAAGATCTTCGGCCCGCCATTGTTCGGCTTGCCCAGGTCGAGGAACCAGTCCGCGCCGTTGCGCAGGATCGCCGGCACCGAGGCATAGGTTTCGGTGTTGTTGATCGTGGTCGGCTTGCCGTACAGGCCGAAACCGGCCGGGAACGGTGGCTTGAAGCGCGGCTGGCCCTTCTTGCCTTCCAGCGATTCCATCAACGCGGTTTCCTCACCGCAGATGTAGGCGCCCGCGCCGAGGGCGTTGTAGATGTCCACGTCGATGCCGCTGCCCTGCACGTTCTTGCCCAGCAGGCCGGCGGCATAGGCCTCCTTCAGCGCCTCTTCGATGTGCTCGTAGGGCTCGTGATGGAATTCGCCACGCAGGTAGTTGTAGGCCACGGTGGAACCGGTGCAATAGCACGCAATGGCCATGCCTTCGATCACCGCATGCGGGTTGTAGCGCAGGATGTCGCGATCCTTCGCGGTGCCCGGCTCGGATTCGTCCGAGTTGCACAGGATGTACTTCTGCATCTCGCCCTTCGGCATGAAGGACCACTTCAGACCGGTGGGGAAGCCCGCGCCGCCACGGCCGCGCAGGCTGCTCTTCTTGATCTCGTCGATCAGCGAGGCCGGGTCCGGCTTCTCGGCAAGGATCTTCTTCCACGCCTTGTAGCCATCGACCTTCTCGTAGCTTTCCATGGCCCACGGCTTGTCGAAATGCAAGGTCGTGTAGACGACCTGGTGTTCCTGGGGAGCGGGTCCGACGGGCATCAGTGCGTCTCCTCGGCGTCGTGGCCATGCGCGGGGCCATCCATGCTCAGGCCATCGAGAATCGCATCGAGTTTCTCGATCGTCAGGCGCTCGTGGTAGTGCCCGTTCACGGTCATCGCCGGCGCGTAGACGCACGCAGCGATGCACTCCTCTTCCAGTTTGAGGTAGATCCGGCCATCCGGCGTGCTCTCGCCCGCCTTGATGCCGAACTTGCTCTCGCAGTGGCGCAGCAGGTCTTCCGCGCCGTTGAGCCAGCACGAGATGTTGGTGCAGATCGCCACGTTGTTGCGGCCGACCGGCCTGGTCTCCAGCATCGAGTAGAAGCTGGCCACCTCGTAGGCCCAGATCGCCGGCAGGTCGAGATACTTCGCCACTGCGGTGATCAGTTCGTCGGTGAGGAAGCCCCGGTTCTGTTCCTGCGCGCCGAACAGCGCCTGGATCAGCGCCGAGCGCTTGCGGTCCGGTGGGAACTTGGCGGCCCAGGCATCAATGTGCTGGCGGGTGTGCTCGGTGAGTACGGCGAGCGGATCGACGTTCCTGACCTGCTCGAAATGTCCGGTGGCTTTCATGCGTTTCTCCGTCGTGCCGGCTCAGCGATCCACTTCGCCGAACACGAGGTCATAGGTTCCGATCATGGCCACCACGTCGGCGAGCATGTGGCCGCGCACGATGGTGTCCATGGATGACAGATGGGCGAAGCCCGGTGCGCGCAGGTGCACGCGGAACGGCTTGTTGGCGCCGTCGGAAACCAGGTAGCAGCCGAACTCGCCCTTCGGCGCCTCGACCGCGCAATAGGTTTCGCCGGCCGGCACGCAATAGCCTTCGGTGAACAGCTTGAAGTGATGGATCATGGCTTCCATGTCCTCCTTCATCTCGACCCGCGACGGCGGGGCGACCTTGAAGTTCTTCACCATCACCGGACCGGGGTTGGCCTTCAGCCACTTCACGCACTGCTGGATGATCCGGTTCGACTGGCGCATTTCTTCCACGCGCACCAGGTAGCGGTCGTAGCAGTCGCCGTTGACGCCGACCGGAATGTCGAAATCCATCTCGGCGTACTTCGCATACGGCTGCTTCTTGCGCAGGTCCCACTCGACGCCCGAGCCGCGCAGCATCGCGCCGGTCATGCCCCACTGCTGGGCCAGTTCCGGGCTGATCACGCCGATGCCGACGGTGCGCTGCTTCCAGATGCGGTTGGTGGTGAGCAGTTCCTCGTACTCGTCCACCTTCGACGGGAAGTCGGCGGTGAAAGCCTCGAGGTAGTCCAGCATCGAGCCTTCGCGCCAGCTGTTGATCCGCTTCAGGTCGGCGCCCTTGTGCCAGGGCGACTCGCGATACTTCGACATCTGTGCAGGCAGGTCGCGATAGACGCCGCCGGGGCGGTAGTAGGTGGCGTGCATGCGCGCGCCCGACACCGCCTCGTAGACGTCCATCAGCTCTTCGCGTTCGCGGAACGCGTAGAGGATCACCGCCATCGCGCCCAGGTCGAGCGCGTTGGAGCCGATCCACATCAGGTGGTTCAGGATGCGGGTGATCTCGTCGAACATGGTGCGGATGTACTGCGCGCGCACCGGCGCCTCGATCCCCAGCAGGGTCTCGATCGCGCGCACGTAGGCGTGCTCGTTGCACATCATCGACACGTAGTCGAGCCGGTCCATGTAGCCGATCGACTGGTTGAACGGCTTGGACTCGGCCAATTTCTCGGTACCGCGATGCAGCAGGCCCACGTGCGGATCGGCGCGGACGATGGTCTCGCCATCCATCTCCATGATCAGGCGCAGCACGCCGTGCGCGGCCGGATGCTGCGGGCCGAAGTTCATCGTGTAGTTGCGGATCTCTTGCATGGGCATGTCTCGACTGACGGATTTCAGCGAGAAATCGCGAGTGGATTTGCGCGCCAGGCTAGGCGCGAGGAGAAGCCATAGTGGTCACTATGGCGCCGACGAGCAACGACGCATGGCACGCAAAGCCGCCGCGAGGCTCGCTGTAAATTCGTTAGTCGAGACATGCTTAGTTCTCCCGCCAGTGATCGACGGCTTCGGCCTTGGCCTGCACCAGATCGGCATCGTCACGGATGGTGCGCGGCACCAGCACGCGCGGCTCGATCGACACCGGCTCGTAGATCACCCGCTTCTGTTCGGGGTCGTAGCGCACCTCGACGTTGCCGATCAGCGGGAAGTCCTTGCGGAACGGATGACCTACGAAACCGTAGTCGGTGAGGATGCGGCGCAGGTCCGGGTGACCATCGAAGATGATGCCGTACAGGTCGAACGCTTCGCGCTCGAACCAGTTCACGCCCGGCCACACCAGGGTCAGCGACGGCACCATCGGCAGGCTGTCGTCGGCGCAGAACACGCGCAGGCGCAGGCGACGGTTGTGTTCGATCGAGAGCAACTGGACCACCGCGGCGAAGCGTCGTGGCTGGTTCTCGCCGTCGCCGCGCGGCCGGCCGGCCCAGTCGAAACGACCCTGCGCCTCGCCTTCCACGCCGCGCGAGAACCCGGTGCCGGAGACGGTCTGGGTATCCCACTCGGTCTGGCCGTAGCCGAGATAATCGATGCCGCACAGGTCGATCAGCTCGCTGAAGCGGAACGCCGGCTCGTCGCGCAGCGCGGTAGCCACGGCGATGAGGTCGGCGGCAGCCAATTCGGCAACGGTCTCGTTGCGGACCGTGCTGATGGCCAGCGTGTCGCCGAATCGTGCGGCGAGCTGCGCGGCCAGCGAGGTCTTGGGGGAGGTATCAGTCATGGCTGCGCCTTCAGAGTGTGCCGTTCAAGAGCGCGCGATGGTGCTGGTGCGACGGATTTTCTTCTGCAACTGCAGGATGCCGTGGATCAGCGCTTCGGCCGTGGGCGGGCAGCCCGGCACGTAGATGTCCACCGGCACGATGCGGTCGCAGCCGCGCACCACGGAATAGGAGTAGTGGTAATAGCCGCCGCCATTGGCGCAGCTGCCCATCGAGATCACCCATTTGGGCTCGGGCATCTGGTCGTAGACCTTGCGCAGCGCCGGGGCCATCTTGTTGACCAGGGTGCCGGCCACGATCATCACATCGGACTGGCGCGGGCTGGGACGGAAGATCACGCCGTAGCGGTCCAGGTCCAGTCGCGCCATGCCGGCGTGCATCATCTCGACCGCGCAGCAGGCCAGGCCGAAGGTCATCGGCCACATCGAGCCGGTGCGCGCCCAGTTCATCAATGCATCGATGCTGGTGGTGGCAAAGCCACGCTGCACCACCGGATTGTCACCGGCCGGCAGCAGGATGTCGTCGACCAGGTTCAACGGCTCCGGGTTGTGCATCACCCGGCTGACGGAATCCATCACTCCCATTCGAGTGCTCCCTTCTTCCACACGTAGGCGAAACCGATGACCAGCAGCAGCAGGAACAGGCCCATCTCGATCAGCGCGATCACGCCAAGCTGCTGGAAGACCACCGCCCAGGGAAACAGGAAGGCGATTTCCAGATCGAAAATGATGAACAGGATGGCGAGCAGGTAGTAGCGCACGTCAAAGCGCATGCGGGCGTCTTCGAAAGCCTCGAAACCACACTCGTAGGGCGCCAGCTTCTCGGCCTCGGGTCGACGCGGGCCAGCCAGCAGGCCAATGGCCAGCAGCACCACGCCAAGGCCGGCAGCGACGCCGATGAACAACAGGACAGGCCAGTATTCGGCAAGCACGATGCAACTTACCTCCGCGCCTCGATGGCGCATCAGTGACCGTGGGGTGTGATCGGGCAACTCACGGTCCGGCGATTTCGATTCGGCAGGCCTTGCAGGCCGCGGGCTGTCCAGCCCCGTCCGCAGGCGTTGCTGCCATGGACGTCCGACGTTTCGCGAAATGGATTCGCGAATCCCGCCATTGTATCAGTGCGCAGGGGTACAACAAGCCTTGACGACCAGTCGCGTGCCGACTAACGGCAGGAAAACGCGTGTCGCGAAACGTCGACAGCGCCACCCGCACGCATCACATCGTGTGCGTGGGACGCTCCGAGTTGAGGGTGCCGGCCAGGATGTTCTCGATCCGGCTGCGCGCCGCTTCGGCGTCGCCGGACTCGTTGAAGTGGATGCCGATGCCGGCGGTGCGGTTGCCCTGTGCACCGACCGGACTGACCCAGACCACCTTGCCGACCACCGAAATGCGCTCGGTTTCCTCGGCCAGCGTCACCAGCAGCACCACCTCGTCGCCCAGCGAATAGGATTGCGCCGTCGCGGCGAACAGGCCGCCATGCTTGAGGAACGGCATGTACGCGTTGTACAGCGACGCCGCGTCCTTGATTTTCAACGAGATGATGCCCTGGCGGGCGCCCATGGGTTTCATGCTTGACTCCTGCCGGACGCCCGAAACGCCCGATCAATGAAACGAATCTTAGATGCTGTCATCCGGGCGCACCACTGTCGGCCGCTCCGCCGGCATGCGACGAGCCCATGCCGGCATCGCCACGCACGCCCGGCTAACCCGCCAGCAATGACTGGCGCTCGGTGACCAGGTTGTCCCAGGATGCCGGCGGGACCCAGCCGGCAACCCACGCCGGCACCCGTTCGCAGGACATCGGCCGCGATATCCAGAAACCCTGCAATTGATGGCATCCCAGCGACGCCAGCAGGTCGCCCTGCTCGGCCGTCTCCACCCCCTCGGCGATCACCGCCTTGGCCAGCATGCGCGCGGTGGTGATCACCCCCGCCGCGATCGCCATGTTGCGATCGTTGCTGATGATGTCACGCACGAAACTCTGGTCCAGCTTGATGTGTTCGATATCAAGCTTCTGGATGTGGCTCAGCGAGGCACTGCCCGTGCCGAAATCGTCCAGCCCCACGCGAATGCCTCGACGGCGGCATTCCTCGATCACGTCCTTGGCCCGGGTGTGGTCCATGGTCGGGCCGGTTTCGGTCACCTCGATGCCGAAGCCGACGTCCATCACGTCAGGGTAGTTGTCGAGCACGGCATCAATATCGGTAAAGAAGGCCGGATGCAGCAGATGGCGGGTGCTGATGTTGACCGAGACGGGAATCGAGACACCGGAGCGGATCCACGACTGGCAGCAGCGCAGCGCCTCGTCCAGCACGTAGCGGCCGATCGGCCGGGCCAGTTGCGGATCATCCAGCACGTGCATGAACTTGCCCGGCTCGATCAGCTGATCGCTGTCGCCCAGGCGCAGCAGCGCCTCCATCCCCGCCACCCCATGCAGGCCGGGCAAACCGTCGATGTAGACGATCGGCTGGAACAGCAGGCGCAGCTGACCTTGCTGCAGCGCCTGCGCCACCCGCTCGCGCATCGCCTGCAGCCGGACCTGCTCCAGCTCCATCGCCGGCTCGTACAGCATGCCGCGATCCTTGCCTTCGTCCTTGGCCTGGTACATCGCCAGGTCAGCGTGCCGCACCAGGCCTTCCGCATCCGATGCGTCCAGCGGAAAGAGGGTCCAGCCCACGCTGGCCGACAGGTACAGCTGCTCGCCCATCAGATTGAACGGAGCGCGCAACACCTGCAGGATGCAGCGACTGATCACGTCGAGCTGCTCGCGGCTGTCCAGTCCGGGGATGACCAGCGCGAACTCGTCCCCACCGAAACGCGCCAGCACGTCGGCCTCGCGCAACATGCCCACGACGCGCGCCGACGCTTCGGCCAACACGTGGTCGCCGCCGCCATGGCCGATCGTGTCATTGACACTCTTGAAGCGATCGAGGTCGAGCACGCCCACGGCCAGCAGGCTGCCCTGCGTCCGGGCGCGAGTGCGCGCCTGCTCCAGCAGCTCGAACAGCAACCGACGGTTCGGCAAACCCGTCACCACGTCGTAGAACGCCAGCCGCTCCACCCGCGCTTCGTGCATCTTCTGCTGGGTGACATCACGGTAATGCCACAGGCGTCCGCTTGGCACGCCGCCAATCTGCACCGGCGTGAAATCACGCAGAAAGATGCGCCCGTCGCTCATCGCCACTTCGTCGCCCTTGACGGGCCGGTCCTGCGCCAGGATCTGCCGGCTCCGCAATTCGGCGGCATCCGGATCCCGGTACGCCGAACGCAGCCGGGCGTACAGCCAATCCGCCGGCTTGCCTTCCAGCCGGGCAGGCGGTTCGGTCAAGCCGAACAGCGTGCAGAAGGCCTCATTGGCAAAACCCACGCAGTCGTCCTCGGACATCGCCAGGATGCCGGCGTGCTGATTGGACAGCACCGTGCGGAAATACTGCAGGTTGAAGCGCAGATCCTGTTCCGCCGCCAGCCGCGCTGCCTGCGCGCGCTGCATCTGGATACCCAGGCCCAGTTCCACCGCCATTTCCGCAAATACCTGGATTTCGATTTCGCCGAAGGCATCGACGGTGCCCGCCTCGAGCAGCAGACAGCCGGCAATCATCCCGGTGACGCGCAGCGGCAAGGCCAGCAGCGACGGCACATCGGCACTGCCTGGCTCAAGCGGTGGATTCGCGGGGGAAGCCGGCTGGTGCGACTGGGGCAAGCTGGTGGCCAGCGCCCTCGCCACCAGGGCGCCGGCAGCGGTGCGACCGGGTTGGCCGGACTGCAGGTCCAGCAGGACCAGATCATCCAGCCCCTCCTGCGCCCGCTGCTGCAAGCGGTCCGCTTGAGCGGACTCGAACAGGCCGATCCACGCGGCGCGATAACCGCCGATGGAACGCACCACGTGACAGGCACCCGCCAGCAGCGATTGCTCGCTTTCGCTATGGGTGACCAGCTTGATCATCTCGCTGAGCAAGCGCAGCGCGCGACGCTGCCGCGCCTCGTCCTGCGCCGACAGCAGCAGTCGCGTGCGCTGCTCGTGCGCTTCCAGGCCGAAGCCGATGCTGATTGCTGCCTGCTGGAGAAGTTCGATCATCCGTGGCGAAAAGAAATCGGCATGGGCGGAGCGGATGACCAGCACCGCGCCGACCTCGCCGAACTTCAACACCGGCACCGCCAGTGCCGCCTGCACGCCGTGCCGCTCGCAGGCGGGCCGAAGCATCTGCAGCGCCTCGCCGCGATGGAGGTCCGCCTCCAATTGCGGCTCGCCGCGCCAGAACGAGGGTGGTGCCGCCGAGAAGGCAATCCGCTCGGGATAGAAATCGGCCATCCCAGCAGGCACCTGGGCCGGCGCAATGCGCTGCATCCAGCCGCGGCGGCGATCCAGTTCACCCACCATCACCCGACATGCACCGATCCGCCGCTGCAATACCTCGATCACCGCCTCGTACAGCACGACCGGTTCCAGCGAGCGCCCCAACAACTGCCCGATCTCGAACAACGCGGCATGCAAACTCTCGCCTGATGCGGCATCGGCTGCCGCCTGCGTCGAGTTCTGCTCCGATATGCGCATTCGGATGCCCGCCAGATGGACGGCTGCGATGACGTCTGCCCTTCCAGGCAGCGACTGGATCCACTGGAATTGCCGCCACCACCGGGCTTGCGTGGCGGGACGTGATGACAGACCAGACCACCGTCATCTTCCCCCTCCCATCAAGCTAGCCCGGTCAATCGACCCGCGCAAGAGCCGATTCTGCTCCCGCAGCGGGTCAGGACAACTCGCACCAGCCCCAGTGGTCGAAAATCCACGGGCTGGGCAAGCTCGACTGCAGGCGCGCAAAAGTCGGCGCGGCCTTCGAATACGTCGAAGGCAGCAAGTGCCAGGCGCCCACCTCGTCGCGCTGCAGTGGCGCTTCACGCCAGCGCCAGCTGTGTGTGCCCGCCGCGCCGACCACGCTGAGGCGCAGCCAGGGACGCCACCAGGCCGGCGGCTGCCATGGCAGCGCGCCCAGCGGCGGCGCCGGCCAGGCACAGCACTCGGGTCGGCTGGCCAGATGTCGCATGCGCTTGGCGCTGAGTGCCATCTGGCTGCCATGGGCGTCGAGCGCAGCGAGCTTGCTGGCCAACTGGGTGGTGCTGCCAGCCACTTCAAAGGCATGCTCATCATCCCGGGCGCCATGCACGAGATAGGTCAGCAGCGGCGGCGGCTCGGCCTGACTGGCCAGCGCCAGACGCACCAGCACATGCGCTGCGCCATGGTCGGGATGATGGTCGGACAGCGCGGGTGCCAGCACCAGGCTGGGACGAAAAGCCTCGATGGCCGCAGCCAGCGTCGTCACGGAAGTCACTGGCTCCTGCAGCAACAGGTCGTTCAGCCCCATGTCCGGCCAGCCCAGCGACTGCAGACACGTCCTGGCCAGGCCCAGGCGCTGCAGCGCCTGCAACATTTCGGCCTGCCGGCGGCGCCCCCAGCGCCGTCGATCCTCAGCACCGATATGCAGGCGCCGCTCCAGCCAGCGTTGCGGCCACGGGTTGTTGTCGCCGGCGGTGAGCAACACGATGACCACCTCGCCGCCGGCCGCACGCACGCGCTGGATCAATACGCCGCTGGCGATGGTCTCGTCGTCCGGATGCGGTGCGATCACCAGCAGTCGGGTCTGCGCAGAAAACGCCGGCAGGCCATGCATCGCCAGCGGAGGCGCAGAACCGGTCGTACCAGCCAGGCTCATCGCCACTGCGCCAGCAACTCCAGCAACAGCAGGTCACCACGCAGCGGCCCGCGCAGGCCCTCACGGGTGCGATTGGCCGCGTCGTACCAGTGGCCCAGTGCCTCGACATCCATCGTGCTGGCGAGCGGGCCGATGCCGGCGCCCGAACGCGCCCGGATCTCGTCCGCCGTGGCCTGCGCGGCGAACCACAAGCGCTGCGCCGGCTCGCTGTCCAGCCAGCGCTTGACCACTTCGCTGGGTTGGCCACGACCGGCCGCCAGCGCCGCCAGATCCTTGCGCACTTCCTGTCGCCGTTCCAGCGCGCCCTCCCCGGCCCAGGCTCGGGCCAGGCCAGGATTGCCACCGGCAGCGACCAGCGCGGCGGCGGGGTCACGCACACCTTCGGCCTGCAGCCAGGTCAATGCGTCGGCCTCGGCGGGCAGCTGGAATTCGATCTTCTGGCAGCGACTGCGGATGGTCTGCGGCAGACGCCACGGCGCATCCGCCAGCAGGATCAGCATGGTTTGCGCGGCGGGTTCCTCCAGCGTCTTCAGCAAGGCGTTGGCCGCGGCGGGGTTCATCGCATCGGCCGGATCGATCATCGCCACCTGCCAGCCGCCGAACTGGCTGTTCATCGCCAGCCGGGCCGACAGTTCGCGGATCTGGTCGACCACGATCTCGCTGCGCTGCACGCCATCCTTGCGCAGGCCGAAGCCCAGCAGGACCAGATCCGGATGCGAACCAGCCGCGATCAACAGGCAACTGCGGCAATGCCCGCAAGGCTCGCCAGCTGCCGGCTCGCCGCACAGCAGCCCATGCACGAAGCGCTGCGCAAACGCACGCTTGCCCAGGCCGGCGGCACCACAGATCAGCAAGGCATGCGCCAACGCACCACGTTGGCGGCTTGCCTGCAGTCGCGCCCAGGGTTCGCTTTGCCAGGGCATGCTGCTCATGGCTGCGCATCCACCCGCAGGCTCGCCAACGCCGCGGTGGCCGCCTGCAGCACGCCGGCCGCCGGCTGGCTGGCATCGATCATCCGGAAGCGTTGCGGCTCGGCCGCGGCACGCGCACGGTAGCTGGCGCGTACCCGTTCGAAGAACGCATCTTCTTCCACCTCGATACGGTCGGCGTCGCCGCGACCGGCGGCGCGCGCCCGCCCGGTGGCCACCGGCAGGTCAAGCAGCAGGGTCAGGTCGGGTTGCACGCCGATGCAGGCCCAGCGTTCAAGCTCTGCGATGCGCTCGATCGGCTGGCCACGGCCACCACCTTGATAGGCATAGCTGGCATCGGCATAGCGATCGCACAGCACCCATTTTCCGCACGCCAACGCCGGCTCGATCACTTCGCGCACCAGTTGCGCACGCGCGGCGAACATCAGCAGCAGTTCGGTTTCGCCAGCCATGCCGCGCTGGGTCGGGTCGAGCACGATCGCGCGTACCGCCTCGCCCACGGCGGTGCCACCGGGTTCGCGTGTCTGCACGACGGCGATGCCGCCTCGCTCGATGTAATCGCGCAGGCCGGCCAGCAAGGTGCTCTTGCCGGCGCCTTCGCCGCCTTCGAGGCTGATGAATTTTCCGCGGAGCGCCGTCATCGGCAGCGCTTCCGCTGGTAGCAATCGACATTGCGATTGTGTTCTTCCAGCGTCTTGGCGAACACATGCCCGCCATCGCCACGGGCCACGAAATACAGCGCATCCCCCGCAGCCGGGTGCAGCGCGGCGACCAGCGCCGGCTTGCCCGGCAAGGCGATCGGCGTGGGCGGCAGACCCGGGCGCGTATACGTATTGAATGGTGTGTCGGTGGTCAGGTCGCTCTTGCGGATGTTGCCCGCGTAGGTCGTCCCCATGCCGTAGATCACGCTGGGATCGGTCTGCAACAGCATGTGATCCTGCAGGCGCCGCACGAACACGCCGGCGATCTGCGCCCGCTCGGCCGGAAGTCCGGTTTCCTTCTCCACGATCGAGGCCAGGATCAGCGCATCGTACGGCGTGGCCAGCGGCAGGTCCGGCGCGCGCGATGGCCACAATTCATCGAGGGTCTTGACCATCGCGGCATGCGCGCGGCGCAGGATGTCCAGGTCGGTGTCGCCTTTCACATAGGCGTAGGTCTCGGGCAGGAAGCGCCCCTCCGGTGCCTCGCCACCGGCTCCGATCTTCTGCATCAGCGCGGCGTCGTCCAGGTTCGCGCTGTCGTGTCGCAGCTTTTCAGCCCGGCTCAGCGCCTGCCGCAGCTCGGCAAAGCTCCAGCCATCGACGATGGTGAAATTGCGCTGCAGGACCTTGCCTGCAGCCATGTTGGCAAGCAGCTGCCGCGGCGTGACACCGGGTTGGAGTGCGTACTCGCCGGCGTGCAGTTTGCCAGCCACCCGCATTTGCGCAGCAAGCGCGCGCCAGTACAACGGGTTTGCCGTGCTCAACTGGCGTTGGCGCAGGTCGGCGACGATGTTCCTGAAGCTGCTGCCGCGAGCCACGTCGATGCTGTCGCCACCAGCCGGCACGTTCAACGGCGTCGAACTGAACCGGCTGTACGCGTTTCCGAAGTAGAACACGGCGCCGGCGGCCGCCAGCAACAGCAGCAATACCAGCGTCGGCCATGCACGACCGCGCATCAGTTTGTGACTCATCCAGCCTGCTCCATCGTGAAACCCAGATCCTGCCAATGCCGCTGCAACCGGCGCGTGAGTGCCCCAGGCGGGTAATGGCGGCCTTCCAGCGAGTTTGCCGGCACGATGCCGCGCACACTGGAACTGAGAAACAACTCGTCCGCCGCACGCAATTCCGCCAGCGTCATGTCACCCACCCGCGCACCCGGGCAAGCCGCCAGCACCTCGGCCCGCGCCACCCCGGCCACACCGCACCGGTCCAGCGAGGGCGTCCGCAACTCACCGTCGATCACCGCAAACAGATTGGCCATGGTCGCCGAAATCACCCGCTCGTGGCTATCCAGCAGTACACCCTCGGCGATCGCCGGATCGTCCCACTCGGCACGGGCCATTACCTGTTCCAGTCGATTCAGATGCTTGATGCCGGCCAGCAGTGGCTGTTCGGACAGGCGGATATCGCAGATGCGCAGTTGTACGCCCTGCGCATAAACATGCCTGTCCACATGTGGCGGCACGAACGCGGACACCACGCGGCTGGGCCGGGGATGCGCCGGCAGCGCATAGCCGCGCTCGCCCTGCCCGCGGCTGACGGTGATGCGGACCACCGACGTATCCATGTCGGCGCTCACTTGCAGCGTCTCCTGCCACAACTGCTGCAGGTCGGGCGGCGGAATCCGCAGGCGTGCGCAACCGTCGGCCAGTCGTTGCATGTGGCGCGACCACAACGGCGCGACGGTTCCGATCAGACGAATGCTTTCGAACAGGCCGTCACCATAGCCCAGGCCGCGATCGAGTACGGAAATCTGCGGCGTCGGGATGCCGTCGACGAGGATGCGCGCGGACATCAGTCCGGCACTCCCAGTGCACGCAGCAACCCGCGCGCCTTGGCGCGGGTTTCCTCCAGCTCGCTGGCAGCCTGCGAATCGGCAACGATGCCCGCGCCGGCGCGCAGGCTCACTTCGTTGCCAAGCAGGGTCAGTGTGCGGATCAGGATGTTCAAGTCGAGCTCGCCGTTGCGATCGAGATAGCCCAGCGCGCCGGTGTACGCGCCGCGCGGGGCACCTTCCAGCGCGGAGATGATTTCCATGCAGCGCACCTTGGGACAGCCGGTGATGGTGCCGCCGGGAAAGGTGGCGGCGATCACTTCGCCAGGTGTCACCTCCGCACGCAGGCGCCCGCGTACATTGGAGACGATGTGGTGAACGTGGGCGTAACTCTCCACCACCATCAACTCGTCCACCTCGACCGTGCCCGGCATGCACACCCGACCGAGGTCGTTGCGCTCCAGATCGATCAGCATCACATGCTCGGCGCGCTCCTTCGGATGCGCGCTCAGTTCGCGGATGCGTGCCGCCTCGTCGTCACCGGGCATCCGCGCGCGGGTGCCGGCGATCGGCCGGGTCTGCGCCACGCCACCGCGCACCTCGACCAGCCGCTCCGGCGAGGAACTCACCACCGCCCAGCCCGGCTGCTGCAACAGACCGGCGAACGGCGCCGGGTTGGCCCGGCGCAATACCGAGTACAGCGCGGCCGGCGTGGGTGGCTGTTCGTACCGCGCGCGCCATGCCCGCGACAGATTCACCTGGAAAATATCGCCAGCGTAAAGGTGCTCGTGGATGCGCGCCACGCCGTCGAGGAACTGCCCCGGAGCATCTTCGTCCCAGGCGCTGACAACGGCCAGCGGCGGGATCGACGGTGCCGGAGCCAGGTCGGACTCCAGCAAGTCCAGCAGGTGTTCATGGCCAGCTTCGGCGACCAGGTACGTGCAGTCACGCGCATGGTCGACGATCACCGCTGCCGGACAGCGCAGCGCCAGCGCCAGTGGCAATCCCGTCGGCGGTTGCAGCTTCAGCCCGGGCTCGATCTCGCCGGCCAGTTCGTAGGCCAGCAGCAATACCCAGCCGCCGTGGAACGGCAAATCATCGTCCGCCGGCGGCAGACGCTCGGCCTGCCAGGCTGCATCCAGTGCGTCGAGAAAGCGCCCTTCGCGGAAGTGACCCTCGCCATCCTGCAGGCGACCGTCCGCCTGCAGGCTCAGGCGCCCCTGCGGAAACGCGAAAAGAAGATCGTGCCGCGATTGCGCGGTGCCATGCACCACGCTTTCCAGCAGGCACGGATAGCGCCCGGGAAATGAAGCGGCCGGCGCGAGCAGATCGCGCCGGCCGGGCAGCATACGACGATGGCAAGTCACGCCTGGTCGATCAGAGGCGACGGAAGGCGAGCGTGCCGTTGGTGCCGCCGAAGCCGAAGGAATTGGAGATGGCCACGTCGAACTTCGCCTCGCGCGCGGTGTTCGGCACGAAGTCGAGGTCGCAGCCTTCACCGGGGTTGTCCAGGTTGATCGTCGGCGGCAGCACCTGATCGCGCAGCGCCAGTATCGTGAAAATCGCCTCGACGCCGCCGGCAGCGCCCAACAGGTGACCGGTGGTCGACTTGGTCGAACTCATCGCCAGCTTGTAGGCGTGGTCGCCGAACACCTTCTTCGCCGCCATCACCTCGCCCAGATCGCCCAACGGTGTGGAGGTGCCATGCGCATTGACGTATTGCACATCGGCAGGGTTGAGGCCGGCGTCATTCAATGCCGTCTGCATGCAACGCGCGGCACCTTCGCCACCCTCGCTTGGGGCGGTCATGTGGAACGCATCGCCGCTCATGCCGAAACCGACCAGCTCGGCGTAGATGCGCGCGCCGCGTGCCTTGGCATGTTCGTACTCTTCAAGCATCAGCACGCCGGAACCATCGGACAGCACGAAGCCGTCGCGGTCCCTGTCCCACGGACGGCTGGCCTTGGTCGGCTCGTCATTGCGGGTGGACATCGCCTTCGCCGAACAGAAACCGGCCATCGCGGTACCGGTGGTGGCGAACTCGGCGCCACCGGCGATCATCGCGTCGGCGTCGCCGTACTGGATCATCCGCGCGGCCAGACCGATGTTGTGGGTGCCGGTGGTGCAGGCGGTCACGCAGGCGATGTTCGGCCCCTTCAAACCGAACATGATCGACAGCTGGCCCGAAACCATGTTGATGATCGAGCTGGGCACGTAGAACGGAGAGACGCGACGTGGCCCCTTGGCCGCCAGTTCCAGCGCGGTCGCCTCGATCGTGTAGAGGCCGCCGATACCCGCGCCTACCGCCACGCCGATGCGCGCGGCATTCGCCTCGGTCACTTCCAGCCCGGAATCGCGCAGCGCCTGGGTACCGGCCGCCACGCCGTAGTGGATGAACGGGTCCATCTTCTTGATGTCTTTCGCCGGCATCCAGTCCGCCGGATCGAAGCCGCCGACCTGACCGGCAATGCGCGTGGAATAAGCGGAGGTGTCGAAATGGGTGACCGGACCGATCCCGCTGACGCCCTGGACGACCCGATCCCAGGCGCTGGCGAGGTCGTTGCCGACCGGCGAAATGATGCCCATGCCGGTCACTACCACACGTCGCTTGCTCATGCTGATTTCCTTACGTGATTGCGTGGATCTGCCACTGCCGACAGCCAGCGCAGGTAATGCCGTGACGCCCGCGCGCAGCCGACGCGTGTCCCCGGGCCACCATACGGGGTCGGACGTTACAAAATGCAGAAACGAAAACTGCGCCAAGATGGCGCAGCGTTCGGTACCGCCACGTGAACAAACCGGCTCGCGCCAGGCGGGCCCATCCGGTCAACGGCGGTCAATTCCCTGCCGATCAATCCTTGGAGTGGGCCTTGATGTAATCAACGGCCTGCTGCACGGTGGTGATCTTCTCGGCATCTTCGTCGGGAATCTCGGTCTCGAATTCTTCTTCGAGCGCCATCACCAGTTCCACCGTGTCCAGCGAATCTGCGCCCAGGTCGTCAACGAACGAAGCGTTCGCCGTGACTTCATCTTCCTTCACGCCCAACTGCTCGATGACGATTTTCTTGACGCGCTCTTCGATGGTGCTCATGTTGCCCATACCTCTCAAGAAGAAATTGATTTGTCTGTGCCGGCTCGATGCCTGCAAAAGGCCGGCGCATTGTAGTGGCTAAACCGCAAGGCTGCCACGAGGAGCCGATGGCGCGGGGAGACTCCCCCGCTCACCGGCACGAAAGTCCAATTGTCGCCTAAAACGAAGCTGCTGGCGACAATGGCGTCAACACACGTCACGGCATGTACATGCCGCCGTTGACGTGCAGTGTCTCTCCGGTGATGTAGGCAGCCGCTGGCGAAGCCAGGAAGCCTACCGCGCTGGCGATGTCCGCCGCCTCACCCAGACGCCCCAGGGCAATCTGCCCCAGCATCGCCGTCCTGGCCTCTTCCGGCAGTGCGCGGGTCATGTCGGTATCGATGAAGCCAGGCGCCACCACGTTGACGGTTATGCCTCGGCTGCCGATCTCGCGCGCCAGCGACTTGGAGAACGCGATGATGCCCGCCTTGGCCGCCGCATAATTGGACTGGCCCGGATTGCCGGTGAGGCCGATCACCGAGGCGATCGAGATGATCCGCCCCTTCTTCGCCTTCATCATGCCGCGCATCACCGCCTTGGAGGTGCGGTAGACCGAGGTGAGGTTGGTATCGATGATGGCCTGCCAGTCCTCTTCCTTCATCCGCATCAGCAACTGGTCGCGGGTGATGCCGGCATTGTTCACCAGGATCGACACCGCGCCGAACTCCTTGGTGATCGCGTCGACCAGACCCTCGACCGCGGCGCCATCGGTCACGTCCAGCTTGCGGCCGTGACCGCCGTGGGCGGCCATGCGCTCGCCGATGGCGGCCGCCCCGCCATCGCTGGTGGCGGTGCCGATCACGGTGGCGCCCATGGCCGCCAGTTCGTCGGCGATCGCCGCGCCGATGCCGCGGCTGGCACCGGTGACCAGCGCGACCTCACCTTGCAGTGGTTTGCTCATTTGGATCATTCCTTCGGAAATCGGTTGATGATGCGCGGTCATGCCCACTCGGCAAGCGCGGCATCGAGGTCCGCCGGCGCACCGATCGCGCGCGCTTCGATGCTTTTGTCGATGCGTTTGATCAGGCCGCTCAGCACCTTGCCCGGACCGCATTCGGCAGCGCGGCTGGCACCGCCAGCGACAAGCGCCTGCACGCATTCGGTCCAGCGCACCGGCAGGTAGAGCTGACGTTGCAGCGCGCCGCGAATCTCCTCGACCGTGGTGTAGCTGCGCGCCTCCGCATTCTGGATCACCGGCAGCGACGGCAGTTGCCAATCGATCGTGGCCATCCGCGCGCCCAACTGGTCGGCTGCCTCGCGCATCAGTGCGCAATGCGACGGCACCGATACCGCCAGCTTGATCGCCTTCTTCACACCCAGCTCCGCCAGCCTGGCCAGTGCGCGGTCGACCGCCTCGGCGTTGCCGGCAATCACCAGCTGACCGGGCGAATTGAAATTCGCCGGTGAAACGACCTGGCCTTGCGCCACCTCGTCGCACACCGCCGCGATCTGCGCGTCGTCGCCGCCGAGAATCGCCGCCATCGCGCCCACCCCGGCCGGCACCGCGGCCTGCATCAGACGGCCACGCTCGGCGACCAGCGCGGCGGCGTCGTGCAGCGACAACGCGCCGGCACACACCAGCGCACTGTATTCGCCAAGACTGTGACCGGACATCAGCTGCGGCTGTGCACCGCCCAGCTTCCGCCATACGCGCCACACCGCCACGCTCGCCGCAAGCAAGGCGGGCTGCGTGTTCTCGGTGCTGTTGAGCCGATCTTCCGGGCCATCTGCGCTCAGGCTCCACAGATCAAGACCGACACCTTGCGAGGCTTCGTCGAAAGCGGCCCGGACTTCTCCGTGTGCGGCGGCCAGTTCGGCCAGCATGCCGACCGACTGCGATCCCTGACCGGGGAAGACGAAAGCGAGCGAGGAAGCGGATGAACTCATGGATGGGCGAATCCCGTCGGCGAAAGCGAACATGGTGCCATGCCTTGGCCGCCATACGCAGCTGTATTCAGTGACGCGGCACGATCCCAACGCACGATGCCGCCCGAAGGCGGCACCGCGGCAAGCCTTGCGCAGCTTGCTCGATCAGTAGCGCAGCAGTGCGGAAGCCCAGGTGAAACCGCCGCCGAACGCTTCCAGCAGCAGGTTCTGGCCACGCTGCACCTTGCCCGAGCGCACCGCGTAGTCGAGCGCCAGCGGCACCGAACCGGACGAGGTGTTGGCGTGCTTGTCGACCGTCACGATGACGCGCTCCATCGACATGCTGAGCCGCTTGGCCGTCGCCTCGATGATGCGCAAGTTGGCCTGGTGCGGAATCAGCCAGTCGATCTGCGACTCGTTCATGCCGGCAGCGGCCAGGGTTTCCTCGACCAGCGAGTCGAGCGTCTTCACCGCGACCTTGAACACTTCGCGCCCCGCCATGCGGATGCGCACGCCGTGGTTGGGCTCGTCCTTGAAGCCGACGGAAACACCTACCGGGTTGTACAGCAGCTCCTTGTGGCCGCCGTCAGCATGCAGGCAGGTCGCATAAATGCCCGGCTCATCCGATGCCTCGAGCACCACGGCGCCGGCACCGTCGCCGAACAGCACGCAGGTCTCGCGTTCGGTCCAGTCGACCATGCGGGTCAGCGTTTCCGCGCCGATCACCAGAACCTTCTTCGACTGCCCGCTCTTGATGAACTTGTCGGCGATGCCCAGCGCGTAGACGAAGCCCGAGCAGGCCGCATTGACGTCGAACGCGGCGCAGCCGTTCGCACCGAGGCGATGCTGCACCAGACAGGCGGTCGACGGAAAAATGATGTCGGGTGTGGTGGTGCCCAGGATGATCAGGTCGAGCTCGGACGCCTTGACCCCAGCCGTCTCCAGCGCCTGCTGCGCAGCCTGGAACGCCAGATCGCCGGTGGTCTGGCCTTCGGCAGCGATATGACGCTGGCGGATGCCGGTGCGGCTGCGGATCCACTCGTCACTCGTCTCGACGATCTTTTCCAGATCGGCGTTGGTTACCACGCGCTCCGGCAGCGCGCTGCCGGTGGCAATGATGCGGGAGTAGATCTGGGCCATTCAGCTGTCCATCAACGTAAACAAGGGATTGAACGCCTTGGGCGGCGCCAGCGCAACCGCCTCAGCCGGCGTTCGGCTGTTCGACAACGCAAAACGGCGCGTCGCCGCGCCGTTTTTTGCTGATCACGTCCGGAAATCCAGCGAGACTTCCGAAAGGAGATCAATCCTCGACCGACACCGCACCCTTGGTCTCGATCACTTTCTTGCCGCGGTAGTAGCCATCCTTGGTGACGTGATGGCGCAGATGCACCTCGCCACTGGTCGGATCGGTCGACAGTTGCACGGTCTTCAGCGAATCGTGCGAACGGCGCATGCCGCGGGTGGACGGGGTACGGCGGCTCTTGGCAACTGCCATGGTAGTTCTCCAACGGAAACTTGAATGATGTGTGGCTTGGTGACCCGGGCCGGATGACTCGGGTCGGCGTTTACTTCTTCAGTTCGCGCAACACCGCGAACGGGTTTTCTCGCTGCCCTTCACCGGACGTTTCCGGCTCCTGGCTGATCACCTCGTCGGGCAGGCTGCTATCCGGATTGACCGGCACCAGCGGCAACGCCAACAACAATTCGTCTTCTATCACATCGCGCGGGTTCAGCCGGCCATCCTCGGCCACCAGCAGCGGTTCGCAATCCGGCGGCAAACCCGCCTCGTCGCGCTCCAGTCTGATCAGGCCAAGCCGCGTGTCCACCGTCACCGGCAATGCAAACGGCTCAAGCGTACGCTGGCACAGCAGGTTCAGCGATGCCGTGGCGCGAACATCGACATAACTGATGCCAAGTTCGTCACGCCCGAAGTCCAGCTCGAAATGCAGCAATCCCTCGGTATCGGCCAACGCCTCGCACAGGCGGGGCATGGTCGCTACAGGAAGCGTTCCCTCGAACGAACGCCGCGCCGAAACCATGCGCCAAGCGTCCACGGACTCTGGCAGTGTCACGGACATAATCGGTAAATGTTAGGTTCCAGCACGACCGAAGTCAACTGGCGCGTCATTCCGCCGCCTGATGGACACCCGCTCCGCCGCCTGATGGACACCCGCTGTCGGCATATTTTGCCTGATTCGCCCCCGATGCGGCAGACTGAATCTCTTTGCCACCTGAGCCGCCGCCCGTGAACTTCTTCCTGACGCTCGGTCTCGTCGCCCTGCTGCTGTTGCTGCTCGGTCTTGCCGGCACCGCCTTGCTGTTGCGGCGGCGCCAGGGCCTGCGCGGCAGCAGCCTGACGACCCTGCTGGACCTGGCCGACCGCCTCGAGGCCGACCTGAAGACCTGCCGAGCCGGCCTGCAACAGGCGCATGCGGTGATGTCGCTCAACCCCGACCTGCCCGCCGCCAGCGAACAGGAGGCGCGCCACGCCATTGATGCCGGGCTGCGTGCCCTGCTGCAACAGCGCCTGTGGATCCGCGACCACTCGCCTGGTGCCAGCCAGCGCGAGCTGGACGCAGCCGCCACCTCCATGCGCGATACCCGCAGTCGCCTGCAGCCGCTGCTGCAAGCGCTGGTTCAGGCCCAGACCGATCTGGACAGCGCCATGCGCGAACACATCCGGCGCGAGTCGGACGCATGAGCCTGCCCGAGCAACTTCCGCGGATCGTCTTGGGATCCACCTCGCGCTACCGCGCCGACCTGCTGCGTCGGTTGATCCCGCACTTCGAGCAGGTCGCCCCGGCCACCGACGAAGCGCCACTGCCGGACGAAGAGCCCCGCGCACGCGCCCTGCGTCTGGCCATCGCCAAGGCGGAGGCCGTGGCGCAGCTGTGTCCAGGTGCGCTCGTCATCGGCTCCGACCAGGTCGCCGCGCTCGGTGACCTGGTACTGGACAAGCCCGGAAGCGTGGAGCGCGCATGCGCGCAGCTCGCCGCCAGCTCCGGTCGCGAGGTCGACTTTCATACGGCCCTGTGCGTGATCGATACCCGTCATCATCGGCAATACACCCATCTCGATCTCACCCGGGTGTGCTTCCGCCAGCTGCAGCCTGACGCGATCTGCCGCTATGTGGAACGCGAGCAACCGCTGGACTGTGCCGGCAGCTTCAAGTGCGAAGGGCTTGGCATCAGCCTGTTCGACCGCATCGACAACCAGGACCCCAGCGCGTTGATCGGCCTGCCGCTGATCGCGCTGGCGCGACTGCTGCGCGAAGCCGGCGTCACGGTGCCATAGCATCGGGCAGAACGCCGGCACCGGCCCGCTACACTGGGCCATCACTGCGACCTCATCACCCCGCGTCTTTCACTCCAGCGAAGAACCAGGCCTCCGTGTCCGCCATGACCCAGTCCCACGATGCATCCCTGCAGCAGCGACTCGATGCCGCGATGGCCCAGGTCAATCTGGTGCTGCTCGGCAAACCGCGTCAGGTGAAACTGGCCTTTGCCTGCCTGATCGCCGGCGGCCACTTGTTGCTGGAAGACGTGCCGGGCGTGGGCAAGACCACACTGGCGCACGCACTCGCCGCCACCTTCGCGCTGGAATTCCAGCGCGTGCAGTTCACCAGCGACCTGCTGCCCTCGGACATCATTGGCGTCAGCGTGTACGAGCGCGACACCGCGCAGTTCCGTTTTCATCCCGGCCCGATCTTCACCGGTCTGCTGCTGGCCGACGAAATCAACCGCGCCAGCCCGAAAACGCAAAGCGCGCTGCTGGAGGCGATGGCCGAGGGACAGGTCACCGTGGATGGCCAGACGCATGCGCTGGCACAGCCGTTCTTCGTGGTCGCCACGCAGAATCCGCTGGATCTCCACGGAACGTTCCCGCTGCCCGACTCGCAACTGGACCGCTTCATGCTGCGACTGTCACTGGACTATCCCGATGCCGGCGCGGAACGCGCCCTGCTCGGCGGCAGCGATCGGCGCGACCTGCTTGCGCAACTGACCCCGAAGCTGGATGCGGCCGCACTGCTGGAACTTCATCACCAGGCACAGGCGATCACCGCCAGCAGTGCACTGCTCGATTATCTGCAAGCCCTGCTCGGGGCCAGCCGGCGGCACGCCGACATCCGCGTGGGCCTGTCGCCCCGCGCCGGTCTGGCGTTGCTGGCCGCGGCGCGCGCGTGGGCCCTGCTCCACCGGCGCAATCATGTGCTGCCGGAAGACATCCAGGCGCTGTTTGTTCCACTGGCCGCCCATCGCCTGTTGCCGGCGCGCGGCGCCAACGGCGACACGCTGGCGCGACAGCTGCTGGCCGAGGTGGCGGTGGATTGATGCGCAAGCAGCTGCAACGCCTGCAGCGATGGGCCGAGGGCCGGCTGCCCGCGCTCACCCGTTATCGCCTGCCGGAAAACCTGCCGATCGAATTGCATCGGCGCCGCATCTATATCGTGCCGACCGGCTTCGGCCTTGGCTTCTCCGTGCTGCTGCTGGTCATGCTGGCCGGGGCATTGAACTACAGCAACAACGCCGCGCTGTTGCTGACCTGCCTGCTCGGTGCGGCCAGCGCCGCCAGCATGCTGGTGGCCTTCCGCAATCTTGACGGCCTGCGACTGGGACATATCGGTGCCGGCCACGCGGTGGCCGGCGACCCGCTGCTGCTCGCGCTCGCCTTCGACTCGGCCCGTCCACGCCAGGCGATCCGCGTCGATCTCGGTGATGCCACCACGGCCTTCGCGCTCGATGGCCGCGTGAGCGCGGTCGTGCGATTGTCGGTGGCCACCGAAAGGCGCGGCTGGCAACCCTTGCCACGGCTGCGCGTGTGGACCAGCTGGCCACTGGGCATGTTCCGCGCATGGAGCTGGCTGCGACCCGAGCAATCCGTGCTGGTCTGGCCGCGACCGGAGCCTGCCGGCCCCGCGCCGCAGGCTCCCTCCGGCGACGCTCGCCACATGCGCCTGCACCGCGGCGACGAACTGGCGGCGTTGCGTGATTACCGGGTCGGCGATCCGCGCCGGCACATCGCGTGGAAAACCAGCGCCCGCCACGAAAATCTGCTGGTCAAGGATTTCGAGCAACCGCAGAGTCGCCCGCAATGGCAGCTCGATTGGCGCCAACTCGGCGGCATGGACAACGAGGCCCGCATCGCCCGGCTCGCCCGCTGGTTGAACGAAGCCGAGGCGCGCCGCTGCAGCTACAGCCTGTGGCTGCCCGGCGACGACATCGCCAGCAGCAGCGGACCGCTGCACTACGCACGCTGCATGAGCGCGCTGGCGCAACTGCCATGACGCGCCTGCGCGGCAGCACGGCGGAGCGGCCGATCGACGCCCGCGCGTTCGACCTGCTGAGCATGACCCTGGCGATGGTGCTGGGCCTGCACGCGGCCCATCTGCCGTGGTGGCTGGTGGCTGCCCTGGGCGTGATCCTCGGCTGGCGCTGGTGGCAACGGCAGCGGCGGATCGGCCGGGTACCGCGCTGGCTGAAGCTGCCCTTGCTGGCGCTGCTGACACTGGCGGTGGTCCTGCAGTACGGCAACATCTTCGGCCGCGAGCCCGGCACGGCGCTGGCCGTCGGCCTGCTGATCCTGAAACTGCTTGAAACCGAGACCACCCGGGACGCGCGCGTCGGCATCAGCTTCGCCTGTTTCGCGCTGATGACCGCGCTGCTGTTCGATCAGGGCATGCTGGTCACGTTCATCGTCGCACTGGGGTTGCTGCCGGTACTCGCCACGCTGCGGGCGCTGGAGCCGGCGCAGGAGGGGGCCGACAGTCTGCCACGGTCCCTGCTGCCGGGGCTGGTGCTGACCGCCGCGGCGTTGCCGCTGGCCCTGCTGGCTTTTCTGCTGGTGCCCCGGCTGGATTCGCCGCTGTGGGGCGCGCCCACGCAAAACGAGGCAAGCACCGGCCTGGCCGACAGCATGTCGCCGGGCAAGTTTGCCGAGCTGCTGCTCGATGAGAGCCCCGCGATGCGGGTCAGTTTCGACGGCGCTCCGCCGCCCCGTGGCCAGCGCTATTTCCGCGCCTATGTGATGGCGGGCTACGACGGATTCACCTGGAAGTTTCGCGATCTCGCCACCCTGGCGCCCTCAACGCTGGAAGTCGCCGGTTCCACCCGCTACCAGATCAGCCTGGTGGCGACCCACCAGAACGTGCTGCCGACCCTCGATGTACCCGTGGATGCGCCGAAAGGCGCCCGCATGCGGAGCGACCGCGTGGTGATCGCGGACAAGCCGGTCAACGACGCGCTCACTTACCGCCTGAGCTCGGCCACCCGCTATCGGCTGGAACCCGAACCGCTGGAACATCGACGCCGCTGGCTGCAGTTGCCTTCCGGCTTCAATCCGCGGGCGCTGGCGTTGGGCAAGCAGTGGCGCCAGCGCCATGGCAGCGACGACGGTGCCATCGTGCGCGAGGCCCTTGCGCTGTTCCATGACGGCGGCTTCAGCTACACGCTGGCGCCGGCACCGCTGGGCCGCGATGCGATGGACGACTTCCTGTTCGACACCCACCAGGGGTCCTGCGAACACTACGCTTCCGCATTCACCGTGCTGATGCGGGCGGCGGGCATCCCTGCACGGGTGGTCACCGGCTATCAGGGCGGCTACTGGAACAAGCTGGGCAATTACCTGCTGGTGCGCAACTCCGATGCGCATGCGTGGAGCGAGGCATGGCTGGCCGGGCGCGGCTGGGTGCGCGTCGATCCCACCGCCGCCGTGCGTCCCGAACGCGTGTCGCAGGGTGCGGCAGCGGCTGCCGGCGAACAGTTGGGCTGGTACCAGAGCGACTGGCTGCAGGGACTGCGCAATCACTGGGACATTGTCAACCGCTGGTGGGACCAGGGCGTTACAGGTTTTGATGCCTTGCGCCAACGTGGGCTGCTCAAGCCGTTCGGCATCCGCGATACCGATACGACCACGCTGGGCTGGCTGCTTGCGATCAGCAGCATGCTGTTCATCGGGATCGGCCTGGGCTGGGCATTGCTGCGGCGGCAAACACGCGATCCCCTGCGGGAGGCGTTGCGCGAGCTGGAGCGCAAACTGGCACGCAAGGGCATCGCGCGCCGGCCCGGCGAAGGGCCGAAGCATTACCTCGGTCGCGCGGCCCGCGCCTTGCCCGACCAGCGCGAAGCGATTGCCGGGCTGATGAGGAGCTATCTTGAGTTGCGCTACGCCCATGTCGAACCACCAACTGAACCACTGCGCAGCTTCATTCGATCAGTACGGGATTTCCGCATCGCCCGCGTGGTCAAATAGCCGTCGAACCAAAGGCAGCCATCGTTGCCCATGTATGGAGAGATCCCCATGTCCCTGTACCGCCCGCTGACACTCACCGCGGCCCTCGCCCTTCTGGCAGGCTGCGCGACGATCCCGAAACCGCTGGAAGGCACCTACACCGACATTTCCACCGCGAGTGCCCAGCAAGGTGGCGCTGGCGGCAACCGTGTGCGCTGGGGCGGCGAGATCATCAAGACCGAGCCCGGCCCGCAGCAGACCTGCTTCTACGTGTTGTCGCGACCGCTGGACAGCCAGGCGCGCCCGGAGGCTGGCAGCAATGGCGAGAACCTTGGTCGCTTCGTGGCCTGCCGCACGGGGTTCTACGATCCGGAAGTCTTCGTTCGCGGTCGCGAGCTGACCGTCACCGGTACCTTGCACGGCACCGTCTCGCAGAAGGTCGGCGAATTCGACTACGCCTATCCGCGAGTCGAGGCTGACGTTGTCTACCTGTGGCCGAAGCGGCCGGTGATGGTGGACTATCCGCCGGGCTTCTACGACCCGTTCTGGGGTCCGGGCTTTGGTCCTTACTGGGGCGGCTACCCCTACGGCGGCTACTATCCACGTCGGGTGATCGTGGTGCGCCCGCCGCCACCGCCGCCAAAGAAGTAATCGTCCATGAAAAACGCCGGCGCGAAGCCGGCGTTTTCCTGTCCCGCGACGGATCGATGCCGGATGTTCAACCGGGTGGCCAGTGCAACCGCCTTCCCGCCAGCAGATGCACGTGCAGGTGAAACACGGTCTGTCCGCCATCTTCGTTGCAGTTGATCACGGTGCGGTAACCCTGTTCGGCAAGGCCCTCCGACTTGGCATAGGCTGCCGCGGCCAGCAGCAGCTTGCCGAGCAGTTCCGCGTCAGCGCTCACCGCATCATTGAGCGTGGCGATCGGCTTCTTCGGGACGAACAGCACATGCAGCGGGGCCTGCGGATTGAGATCGCGGAAGGCCAGCACGTCCTCATCCTCGTAGACGATGTCAGCCGGAATTTCGCGGCGGATGATCTTGCTGAAAATCGTGTCGCTCATGGCGGGCTCCTTCGGGTGAAGATTCAATCCAGCAACTGCCGACCGCCGAAGGCGTGCGCCAGCGTGCTGCGATCGACGTATTCCAGTTCGCCGCCCAGCGGTACGCCATGGGCCAACCGTGTCGGCCGCACCCCACCGGCGCGCGCCAGCTGGGCCAGGTAATGCGCGGTGGCTTCGCCTTCGACGGTGGGATTGGTGGCGATGATCAATTCCTCGATCTCGCCTTCGCCCAGCCGCTGGCTCAGCTGCGACAAGCCCAGTTCCTCCGGCCCCAGGCCGTCCAGTGGCGACAGGCGTCCCATCAACACGAAGTACTGGCCGCGATAGCCGGTAGCCTGCTCGATCGCTGCCAGATCCGTTGGCGACTCGACCACGCAAAGCACCTGCCGGTCCCGACTGGCGCTGGCGCACAGCACGCACAGCGGATCTTCGCTGAAGTTGCGGCAGCGCTCGCAATGACCGATGCGCTGCATCGCCTGCTCCATCACCGCGGCAAGTTTCAGCCCGCGATCACGCTCGCGTTCCAGCAGATGGAAGGCCATCCGCTGCGCACTCTTGCCGCCCACGCCAGGCAGGCAGCGCAGCGCTTCGATCAGATCGGCGAGTAGGGGGGAGCCGGATGACATGGAAGATCCGAGTAGTGAATGAAGAGGAGTGAGAAGTGAGAGAAAGGCGGTGAGCGGCAAGCTGATGCTCTCTCCCACTTCTCACTCCTCGTCCCTCACTCCTGCTTTCAAAACGGCATCTTGAACCCGGCCGGGAGGTTCATCCCGGCGGTGACGCCACCGAGCTTGTTCTTGCTGACTTCAGCGACCTTGTTCACCGCGTCGTTGACCGCTGCGGCAACCAGGTCCTCGGCCATCTCGGGATCATCGGCAAAGGTCTGCCGGTCGATCTGTACCCGGCGTACTTCGTGCGCGCCCGTCATCACCACGCTGACCAGACCGCCGCCAGCGCTGCCGGTGACTTCGACCCTGGCGATTTCCTCCTGCGCGCGCTTCATGTCGTCCTGCATGCGCTGCGCCTGTTGCATCAGCTGACCGATCTGTCCTCTCATCACGTTGCTCCGGATTCATTGTCAAAAGGCTTGATGGATTGCGGCACCACGCGCGCACCAAAATCACGCTTCAGCATCTGCACCAGCGGATCGTCTTCGATCGCCTGCTCGGCCGCCGTCTGCGCGTTGTCGCGGGCCTGCGCGGCGCGCGCAGCCGGCGTCTGCGTCGCTGCTGCCTGATTCTGGCTGACAAAACGCAGGCGAACATGTTCACCCAGGGCCTGGCCGATGCGCTCTTCCATCTGACTGACCATCGGCTCGACCGCCATGCTCATGTGCGCCGGCTGCAAGGCCAGCACCAGGGTCTGCCCATCGCGTTCGCGCAGTACCGCGTTTTGCGCCAGCACACTGAACGGACCACGCAAGCCGGCCCGCTGGATCAGTGCCTCCCAATCCGGCAGGCCACGGGCATCCAGCGCCACCGGTGCAGCCATCGCTGGGGCAGGCGCTGCTCGCGGAGCCGGGGCTTCCGCCACTCGCGGCGGAGCGGGCGGCTGGCGGGTTGGCGCCGTGGCGGCCGAGCGTGGCGCGGTCGGTTGACTGTTCACCGGTGTTCGCTCGATGCGTGCCGTGGTCTCGCCGTCACCGGGACGGAACGCCAGCATCCGCAACAAGGCCATCTCGAAACCCGTGCGCGCATCCGGCGCCAAGGCCAGGTCACGGCGACCGGATATGGCGATCTGGTAATAGAGCTGGACGTCTTCCGGCGGGATCCGCTCAGCCAGCAGCACCAAGGTGTTGTCGTCCTCGCTCTCCTCATCCGGACGGTAGTCGGGAATCAGCTGGATCAGCTGCAAGCGGTGCAGCACGCTGGCGATGTCGTCCAGCACACCGCCGAAGTCCGGTGAATACGAAGCAATCTGCCGACACTCGGCGAGCAATCGTTCGCCGTCGCCGGCAGCCAGCGCATCGAGCACGCCGAGCACCTGGCCGCGCGCCACGCTGCCGAGCATGATGCGTACGTCATCGGCATGCAGCGCACCACCGCCGTAGGCGATCGCCTGATCCAGCAGCGACAACCCATCACGCAGCGACCCATCGGCCGCACGTGCCAGTTCGCCGATCGCGCTGTCGTCGTAACTGATGTTCTCGGCGCCAAGAATGTGCCGCATCTGGCCGGAAATCTGCTCCGGCAACAGCCGCTTCAGGTTGAACTTCAGGCAGCGCGAAAGCACCGTCACCGGCAGCTTCTGCGGATCGGTGGTGGCGAGCAGGAACTTCACGTGCGGCGGCGGCTCCTCCAGCGTCTTCAGCAACGCGTTGAACGCGTTCTTCGACAGCATGTGCACCTCGTCGACCAGGTACACCTTGAAACGACCACGCGACGGTGCGTACTGCGCGTTCTCGATCACCTCGCGCACGTCGTCCACGCCGGTATTGCTGGCCGCGTCGATTTCCAGCAGGTCGACGAAACGGCCCTCGTCCACGGCGGTGCAGACCGAGCATTCGCCACAGGGATCTGCCGACTGGCCACGTTCGCAGTTCAGCGACTTGGCGAAGATGCGGGCGATCGTGGTCTTGCCCACGCCGCGGGTGCCGGTGAACAGGTAGGCATGGTGCATGCGGCCGGTATCAAGCGCATTGGTCAGCGCGCGTACCACGTGTTCCTGTCCGACCAGCTCGGCGAACTTGCGCGGACGCCATTTGCGGGCGAGTACTTGATAGGACATGGCTACCAACGTGGGGGCAAAGACCGATTGTGCCAAGTCGGGGCGGCCAAGTCAGTAAACCGCACCCCTGAAATGGCGGCAGCCCCGCCAGCCACACCCCGGCACCCGAATCATTCGCTACCGTTGCTTCCTTCCGGACCTGGCGGAGTTTGCGAACTATCGTCGCGGGGGGACCGACGGGGCCACCATGGACGTGGGCTGTTCAGCCCTGAAACTGTTTATGGCTACAAGTTGGCGGAGAGAGCGGGATTCGAACCCGCGATAGGTTTTACCCTATACACACTTTCCAGGCGTGCTCCTTCAACCACTCGGACACCTCTCCACTTGTATTTGCAATCACACTTGCGACTCGAACGAGCGGGATTGTTCGGCTCATCCTGACCCTCACCCCTCACTGGTGTTCGGGGCCAGCCTGCGGCTGTCCAAATTCGTTCCAGACGAATTTGTCGAACCCGCGATAGGTTTTACCCTATACACAACTCCAGACCATCCCGAATCAACCACTCGGACACCTCTCCGCATGGGTGAAACCGCCCCTGCCGGGAATGCTGCTGCCCGACAAAGAAGCGGAAGGATAGCTGCAGGCCCTGGTACAGGCAAGCGGAACGCAGGGATTCAACCGGCATCCGCGCGCGGCGCGGAAGGCGTTGCCAGCGCCAGGCGTTCGCCCGCGGTGGCGATGCGATAGCCACGTGCGGCCAGGGCAGCGCCATCGGCAGCACTGCCGTAATGGTAGAGAACCAACTGCCGGCGCAGCGATTCGGGGTATTCCCGCTCGATGTCGTCGATGCCCGTGTGCGAGGGATTGCCGACCAGGCTGCAGTCGTGGGCGATCAATGCGTCGCCCCCGGCATGACGGGCCAGCACTTCCGGAATCGGTCGGGTGTCGCCGGTGTAGGCGAAGCTGCCATCGAGGGCGAGGCCGTACGAGGTGCCGGGTACATGATGACGGGTGGCGAACACGTCGAACCACAGGCCGTCCAGCCAGAAGCCACGCGAGCAGGGAACCAGCCGGAATGCCTCCCAGAAATTCACGCCGCCTTCGGCCAGCGCGCCAGGATAGTCGGCCACTCGCGCCTGCAGCCAGGGCAGCAAGCCGGCGTGGATGAACACGCGGGTGGTGCCGCGCAGGCGCTGGTCGAACCACAGCTTGATGAACAAGCGCTCCAGCCCGGCGACATGATCCATGTGGGTGTGGGTGATGAACAGCGCCGTGGGCAGCGCGTCATAGGTGGCCAGATAGCGATCCAGCGTGTCAGGGCCGCAGTCCACCAGCAGCACCGGTATGCCATCGCGCTCGAATACCGCGGACGACGAGCCGAGCTCCACCGCATGCGCGGCGCCGACGCCGAGAAAATTCAGATGCCAGTTCATGGGTTGAGCGTACGCCCGTAGCGATACAGCAAGGGTTGCCAGACATCTTGCTCGAAGGCCGCCTCGCCGTCAGTTGCTGCGCCCAGCTTCAGCAGCGATCGACGCAGTCGTTGCAAATTGGCCTGTTGCCACGCATCGGCGGCGGCACGCCTGCGCCCGCGATCGAAGTCGATCAGATACAACTGAGCCGCAGTCACCAGCACATTGTGCGCATTGAGATCGGCATGCCATATGCCAGCGCGATGGAAACGCGCCACCAACGCACCGACCTCCTCCGCCAGCTCACCATCGAGCCGACCTGCCGCCAGGCGTTCGGCCAGGGTTTGCGCGTCGGCAATCCGGCGCGTGATGAGGTCCGCGCCGTAAAACAGGCCGCGGCGGCGATAGCGTGCCGCCACCACTTGCGGGCCGGGCAATCCCAGTCGGGTGATCTCGGCCAGCAGCCGGAATTCCTGAAACGGCCGTGTGCGATTCGCGCCGGTCCACAGGTAGCGGTCACCCATCAACGCGGCAACCAGGCCGCCACGACGGTAATGCCGCAACACACACTCACCCACAGGTGTGGCAACGATCGCGACACCGCCGCGACCACCAGCCTGCGTGCGCAACGCATCCCGCTCGCGCCAGTAACCCGGCGCAAACCATTCGTGTCCGACTTGTGGCGATACCGCCGCGTCGAACAGAATCGCGCCGCTGGCATCGCTGTGGATTCGTTCCTGCATCATCATGCCCGGTGACCGTTCCCGATTCTAACCCAGGCCCCATGACCCCGAACCCGACGCCAAGCTCGATCTGCCTGTTGCGCACCTCCGCCATCGGCGACGTCACCCATGTGGTACCGCTGCTGCGCAGCCTGCAGCAGGCATGGCCGGATGCGGCGATCACCTGGATCGTCGGCAAGCTCGAACGCAAGCTGGTCGGTGACCTGCCCGGCGTGGAGTTCGTCACGTTCGACAAGGCCGCTGGCTGGGCCGGCATGCGCGCGGTGCATGCCGCGCTGCGCGGCCGGCGTTTCGACGCCTTGCTGCAGATGCAGGTGGCCATGCGGTCCAACCTTCTGAGCATCGGCATCAAGGCAGACCGCCGCATCGGTTACGACCGCGCGCGTTCAAAGGATCTGCACGGACTGGTGATCAACGAGCGCATTCCCGCACGCAGCGGCGAACACGTACTGGACGCGATCGGCAGCTTCTGCGAACCGCTCGGGCTGAGACAGACGCAGGTACGCTGGGACATCCCGATTCCTGACGAAGCACACCTCTGGGCCGCCGAACAGGTACCCGGCGACATCCCCACCCTGCTGGTCAGCCCGACCTCCAGCCACGCGCTGCGCAACTGGCGGCCGGAACGCTATGCCGCAGTGATGGATCACGCCGCCGCGCGCGGCTGGCGCGTCGTGCTGATTGGCGGCCCGTCCGCCGGCGAGCGCGCGATGGCCGATGCCGTGCTGGCCGCCTGCCAGCGCAAGCCGCTGGACCTGACCGGCAAGGACACCTTGAAGAAGCTGCTGGCCATGTGCAGCCGCGCGCAATTGCTGCTGACGCCCGACTCCGGCCCGATGCACATGGCCAACGCGGTGGGCACCAAGGTGCTGGGGCTGCACGCCGCCAGCAATCCCGATCGTTCCGGTCCCTACTCCGACCGCCGTTGGTGCGTGAACAAGTACGACGAGGCCGCGCGCAAGTATCTGGGCAAATCCGCCAGCGACATTCCGTGGGGCACGAAGATCGAGCATCCCGGCGTGATGGACCTGATCGGCGTGGATGACGTGATCGAACGCTACGAAGCCGCGGCGAAGAGCGAGGAGTGAGGGAAGAGGAGTGAGAAACGAGAGAAAGGCTCGCAATCCGTGGCTTCTCTCTCGCTTCTTGCTGCTATTCCCTCACTTCTGCTGTCGGTAATCCTGGTACGACTTTTCCTCGACCAGCTGTGAACCAAGCTTGAGGTTGATCTCGCGTTTGAATGCGGCGCGCTCGTCGTTGCGGAAGTACACGGCGCGCGCCAGTTCGATGAACTCGGCGTCGAACGCCTGCGCACGCTCCTTCAGGCGGATCCTGTCCTCGATGTCCCACAGCAACTCGTTGACCGCCAGCAGGCGTGCGCGTTCGTCGGAAATATCGGTCTGCGCGGCGGCATCGTTGGCCCAGGTCGCGTTGAGCAGATCGAGCTCGTTGCGCACGTTGGCCAGCTTGGCGTCGTCGTTGATGCGTCGCGACTTGATTTCGAGGATGGTGATCTTGTCGATCAGCTCGCCGTAGGACACCGGGGTCTGGATCAGGCTCATGGAATGCGTTTCCCTTGGGAGGTTGAATCAGTGGACGGC
This sequence comes from Rhodanobacter ginsengiterrae, assembly GCF_050026815.1. Lineage (NCBI taxonomy): Bacteria > Pseudomonadati > Pseudomonadota > Gammaproteobacteria > Lysobacterales > Rhodanobacteraceae > Rhodanobacter > Rhodanobacter ginsengiterrae. The sequence goes on from NZ_JALBWO010000054.1 coordinate 137,385, forward strand.
ACGGAACGCGCCCTGCTGCACCAGTGCGCACACCGTTCGCACATCGCCGTCCATCGCACGGTCGCGATGCATGAAGGCGATCTGCTCGCGCACCACGGCATGGGCGTGGCGCACGCTGACGCCGGCATGGAAGTCGCCCGCACCGGCCAGCGCCGTGGCGAGCTGCTGCACTTCGGTGACGAACTGCTCATAGTGCGGCTGGCCTTCGCGCGGCGCATTGGCGACCTTCGCCGCCAGCGCCTGCCAGCCACCGCGAGCGGCCAGCCGGCGCGCGGCATTGAGCATTTCCTGGCGGTAATCCAGCGCCTGCGCCGCGGTGTACAACTCCAGCGCCAGCACGTGGCTGAGGTCCTCGGTCATCTCCAGCACATGGCGCGCTTCGTTGGCGCCCATCGACACGTGATCCTCGGCGTTCGCGCTGGTCGGCACCGAGTACACACTGGCTGGATGCGCGCGCGTGGCCAGGTCGTTGACCAGCGCGGCGGCGGTGTACTGCACGATCATGAAGCCGGAATCGGTGCCATCCTCGTTGCCGGTAAGAAAGGCCGGCAGGCCGTCATTGGTGGCCGGATCGACCAGCTTGTTCAGTCGGCGCTCGGAGATCGACGCCAGCACCGGAATCGCCGCCTTCACGTAACTCATCGCCAGCGCCAGCGGCATGCCGTGGAAGTGCCCGGCCGAGATCACCTGCTCCTCGATGAACTGCGCGTCCTCGTTGTCGGGAAAGATCAGCGGGTTGTCGGTGACCGAGTTCAGTTCGATGTCGAACACCCGGCACGCCTGCGCCCACGCATCGCGCACCGCGCCGTGCACCTGCGGCATGCAGCGCAGGCTGTAGGCATCCTGCGGCTGGTGTTTCTTGCCGCCCTTGAACGGCAGGAAGCGACTGTAGAAGGCTTCGCGGCCATGGCGCTGGTTGGCCGGCACCCAGTCCCAGCCAATGTCGAAGCTGAGCGCCTGGTCGTCCGGCTCGCTCCAGGCCTCGGCCGTCCACGACTTGAAGCGCGGCACCAGGTGGTAGGGAATGTCGAGCAAGGTGGACCCGGCCAGCCGTTCGCGCACGCGCTCAGCCACCTCCACCTGTCCCGGATGGGGACGCAGGGCATGCACTTCGGCACGCAACGCACCGCTGCGTCCGGCGAAGGCGTCCAGGGTCATCGCCGCGGCCAGGTCGGCGGTGTCCAGCAGGTACTCCAGCGTGTCCAGCGCCAGCACCCCGGTGGCCAGCATCTGCGCCGTACCGTTGTTCAGCGCCAGGCCTTCCTTGAACGACAGGCGGATCGGGCTCAGTCCTGCGCGCTTCAGTGCCTCGCCACCACTCATCCGTTCGCCACGATGGAACGCCTCGCCGCCGCCCAGCAACACGATCGCCAGATGCGACAACGGCGCCAGGTCGCCGCTGGCGCCCACCGAACCTTTTTCCGGCACCACCGGCACCACGCCGGCATTGAGCATCGCCACCAGCGCCTCCAGCGTGCTGACGCGAATGCCGGAGTGCCCGCGCATGAGCGTGTTGATGCGGATGACCAGCATCGCGCGCACCACATCCTCGCCAAACGGTTTGCCCACGCATACGGCGTGGGTGATGATCAGGTTGTGCTGCAGCTCTTCCATCAGCGTGCCTTCAGGCACGGTGACCTGGCTTCCCGGCAGCTCGTCGCGCACGCGGTGTGCACCGAGCAGCTTGTCGGCATTGCTGCCGAAGCCGGTGGTGACGCCATAGGTCGGCTCGCCGCAACTGACCTTTTCCGCCAGGAAGTCGGCAGCGCGCTGCACCCGCTTGAGCTGGGCCTGATCCAGCGCCACCGGCGCCGCATGCCGCGCCACCGCCACCAGCTGCGCACGGGTCAGGCTGCTGCCGTCGAGAAGAATGGTTTCGCTCACCAAGATTGCTCCAGAGATGTTTGTGCACCGGCCCCCGCCAGCGCCTTCGCCGGCACGGCAGGTGGCGAAGAAAACGCTTGTCGCGTTCAGCCCATCGCGGCAGCTTGTTCCAGCTCCACCCGCAACGTCTTGATCAGTTCGCCACGCGCCACCTCGAACTGGTCTTCGCGGCGCAGATCCTTCACCGTCACCACGCCCTTGGCGAGCTCGTCTTCACCCAGCACGATCACGAAGCGGATGCCGGCGCGGTCGGCATACTTGAACTGCTTGCCCAGCTTGCCGCCTTCCAGCACCACCTCGGTGGCGATGCCGGCACCGCGCAGCTCGCTGGCCAGCGCCAGATAGGCGGGCAGTTGCGCCTCGTCCATCTGGGTCACCAGCACGTCGACCGTGCTGTTGGCGGTATTGAGCAAGCCAGCATCGCGCAGCTGCCAGTACAGCCGGGTCAGACCGATCGAAATGCCGACGCCGGGCAGGTGCGACTTGGTGTACTGGCCCGCCAGGTTTTCGTAGCGGCCACCGGAGCAGATCGAGCCGATCTGCGGGTGATCGTTCAAGGTGGTCTCGTAGACCGTGCCGGTGTAATAGTCGAGACCGCGCGCGATCGACAGGTTCAGCGCGTACGCAGCTTCGGGCACGCCGAATGCGTGGATCAGATTCAGCACTTCCTTCAGCTCGACGCGGCCCTGCTCCATCGCCTCGGGTCCGGCGCCCAGCGCATCGAGCTTGTCGAGGGCATCCTGCAGCGAAGTCGACCGCACCTGCACGAAGGCGAGGATTTTCGCCGTCACCTCGGCGCTGAGGCCGAAGGCATCGCCAGTCAGCGTGTCGCGCACATAGTCGGCGCCGCGCTTGTCCAGCTTGTCCACCTCGCGCAGCACCAGCATCTGCTGCTCGGCGTCGACCACGCCCAGGCTCTCGAAATAACCGCGCATCAGCTTGCGGTTGTTCAGGTGGATGGTGAACGGGCCGATGTCCAGTTCACGGAACACGCTGTGGATCACCGCCGGGATCTCGGCGTCGTAACGCACCGACAGAGAATCCTTGCCGATCACGTCGATGTCGCACTGGTAGAACTCGCGGAAGCGTCCGCGCTGGGCACGTTCGCCCCGGTACACTTTCTGCATCTGGTAACGACGGAACGGAAAGCTCAGCTCGCGCTCGTGCTCGGCCACATAGCGCGCCAGCGGCACCGTGAGGTCGAAACGCAGCGCCAGCTCCGGCATGCCTTCGTCGACCTTGCCGGCGGCGTTCAGCGCACCGGTGGACTGCACGAAATAGACCTGGCGCTCGGTCTCGCCGCCGCTCTTGGTCAGCAGCACGTCGGAGTACTCGATCACCGGCGTCTCGATGGCCAGGAAGCCGAAACGCTCGTAGTTGCGACGGATCACGTCGAGCATGCGCTGGAACGCGATCTGGTCGAGCGGCAGCAGCTCGAGCACGCCGGGCATGGTGCGGGCCGGGGTAAGCGCCATGGAATCCTCTACTGACGATGGGGGGCATTCCGTCGCGCAGCAGGCCGCACGACGGCAGCCGTCAAGATTAACAGAACGCCGCCCGCCTTCCCCAGCCGCCTGATCAGGCCGAAGGCGCAAACCTGTTGCCAAGCACCCGATCGGCGATTAAGATACGCGGCTTCCCACGGGGTGTAGCTCAGCCTGGTAGAGCGCTACGTTCGGGACGTAGAAGTCGCAGGTTCGAATCCTGTCACCCCGACCAAATTCGATGAAAAAGCCGGCCCTTGGCCGGCTTTTTTGTGGGCTTGCGCGACGGGTTCAGTTTGCCGGGGACAGCGCCGCAAGCCGATCCAGTTCTTCCTCCAGGAAGCCCGCCTCCAGCCGCGCCGGCCGGTTGAACGGGCCGCGCAGGCTGACGCCCATGTAGTCGCGCAGCAGCACGAAGAAGGTCTCGATCGGATCGACGCCGTCGCGCTCGCAGCAGTGCCGGTACCAGCGCGTGCCCGCAGCGACGTGGGCCACTTCTTCGCGCAGGATCAGCTCGAGGATCGCCACCGTGCGCTCGTCGCCCAGCTTGCGCAGGCGCTCGATCATGCCGGGGGTGACGTCGAGCCCGCGCGCTTCCAGCACGCGCGGCACCAGCGCCATCCGCGCGGTGTCATGAGCCGCGGTCTTCTCGGCCATCGCCCACAGGCCGTCGTGCGCGTCGAAGTCGCCGTAAACGTGGCCAAGCTCGGCCAGTCGCGCGGCCAGCAGGGTGAAGTGACGGGCTTCGTCGTGGGCGCAACTGGCCCAGTCGCGGTAGTAGTCCGCCGGCTTGCCGCGGTAGCGATAGACCGCGTCCCAGGCCAGGTTGATCGCGTTGAACTCGATATGCGCCACCGCATGCACCAGCGCGGCACGACCTTCCGCACTGCCGAGGCCGCGCTGCGGCACCTGGCGGGCGTTGACCAGTACGGGCTTCTCCGGACGTCCTGGCGGCCCGATCGGCGCCGCCGGTGGCGAAGCCGGATCGGCTTGCAGCTGACCGGCAAGAAATGCCCGCCAGGTTTCACGAGTGAGGCGCAGCTTTTCTTCCGGCTCGTTCGCATCGAGGCAGCGTTTGGCGGCAGCGTGAAGATCGGTCATGGAAGATTTTCCCGCAGGAGCCCGCTAGCGGGCGACGCGCTTGCTCTGATCCCGCAAAAGCATCGCCCGCTAGCGGGCTCCTGCACGGGTTTCAACCCCGCCGCGCCGCCTTGGCATCGTCCGAGCGCAGCATCTCGATCTGCTCCAGGTAGCGCTGGTCCAGGCCGGTGACGTATTCGCCGGAGAAGCACGAGGTGTCGAACTGCCTGAGCTCCTCGTTGCCGTCCTGCACCGCCCAGATCAGGTCGGCCAGGTCCTGGTAGATCAGCCAGTCGGCACCCAGTTCCTTCTCGACTTCCTTTTCGGTGCGGCCGGCGGCGACCAGCTCGGTGACCGACGGCATGTCGATGCCGTAGACGTTCGGATAGCGCACCGGCGGCGCGGCGGAAGCGAAGTAGACGTTCTTCGCGCCGACATCGCGGGCCATCTGGATGATCTGCTTCGAGGTGGTGCCGCGCACGATCGAGTCGTCCACCAGCAGCACGTTCTTGTTGCGGAATTCCAGGTCGATCGCGTTGAGCTTGCGGCGCACCGATTTCACCCGTTCGCCCTGCCCCGGCATGATGAAGGTGCGGCCGATGTAGCGGTTCTTGACGAAGCCCTCGCGGAACGGCACGCCGAGCGCGCCGGCCAGCGCGCTGGCCGCGGTGCGCGCGGTGTCGGGGATCGGGATCACCGCGTCGATGCCGTGGTCGGGACGCTCGCGCAGGATCTTCTCGGCCAGCTTCTCGCCCATGCGCAGGCGCGCCTTGTACACCGAGACGTCCTCGATCATCGAATCGGGCCGCGCCAGGTAGACGTATTCGAAGATGCACGGCGTGTGCGGCGCGCCCTCGGCGCAGCGGCGACTGAACAGCTGGCCATCGTCGGTGATGATCACCGCTTCGCCCGGCGCCACGTCGCGCATGCGCTTGAAGCCCAGGATATCCAGCGCCACCGACTCGGACGCCACCGCGTACTCGTGGCCCTGGGCGGTAACCCGCTCGCCCAGCACCAGCGGACGGATGCCGTTCGGGTCGCGGAACGCGAGCAGGCCGTAGCCCAGCACCAGCGCCACGCAGGCGTAGCCGCCGCGGGCGCGCGCGTGCAAGCCAGCCACCGCCTTGAAGAGGTGATCGGGGGTCAGCTCCATCCGGTCCTGGATCTGCAGCTCGTGCGCCAGCACGTTCAGCAGCACCTCGGAGTCGGATTCGGTGTTGATGTGGCGGCGGTCGTCCTCGAACATCTCGCGGCGCAGCGTTTCGGTGTTGACCAGGTTGCCGTTGTGGGCGATCGCGATGCCATAGGGCGAATTCACATACAGCGGCTGCGCTTCAGCCGAGCCTTCCGAACCGGCGGTCGGGTAGCGGCAATGGCCGATGCCGATGCGCCCGCGCAGGCCGGCCATCGCGCTCTGCCCGAACACGTCGCGCACCAGCCCGTTGCCCTTGTGCAGGCGCAGCCGCGCGCCATCCACCGTGGCGATGCCGGCAGCGTCCTGGCCGCGGTGCTGCAGCACCGTCAGTCCGTCATAAAGCGCCGATGCCACTTCGGTGGTACCGACAATGCCGATGATTCCGCACATGGTTTGCTGCCTGCTTCTAGAGGTGTGTTCAGAATTTCCGGGGCGGCGCGGAGGAGCTCGCCGTCGCCGGCAGGGCCGGCCGCACGCTGGTCGCTGCCGGCGCTGGCACCATGCCCGATATGGAGGCCGACAAGCTTGCCGGCAAGCCCGACAGGTGATCGAGCACCGCGGGCGGGTGCAGGTAGTCGCGCACATTCGGCGGTACCTGCTGGCCCAGCCATGCTGCCACGTGCTGGAACTGCGGCAGCAGCAACGATTGCTGCCACCACGGATCGCGGGTGAAGGCGGTGAAGCCGACCAGGAATACCAGCAGCGTCACCAGCAGGACGCCGCGCGCGAAGCCGAACAGCATGCCCAGCAAGCGGTCGGTGCCGGACAGCCCGGTGCCCTGCACCAGCTTGCCGATCGCGAAACGCAGCAGTGCACCCAGCACCAGCACGGCCACAAAGCACAGTCCGTAACTCACGATGATGCGCGCCGAGGGCAGCTGGATCACGTGCTCGAAGTGCCGCGCCACCAGCGGGCCGAAGGTCCACGCCACCCAGAACGCGGCAATCCAGATCACCAGCGCCAGCACTTCGGAAATCAGCCCGCGCCAGAGCCCGACCAGGATCGACAGGCCCAGCACGCCCAGAATGATGTAGTCGGTCCAGTTCATGGGTTTGGTCGGCGTCGGCTTCGGGTGAACTCAGGGCACCGGGACGACGTTGCCGTCGAGGCCAAGTTTCGCCTTGATCTGGTCGTGCACGCGCTGGGCATCGCTGCGCTGGGTCTGCGGGCCCGCACGCACGCGCCACAAACGCTTGCCGCCGGACTGCACCGAATCGACAAAGCCATCGAAACCGTTCGCGCGCAACTTGTCGCGCAAGGCGGTCGCGTCCGCCTGGTTGCTCATCGCTGCCAGCTGCACCGCCCAACCACCGGCCTTGGCCGAACCGTGCGCCACCGGCGCACCGGGCGCCGCACTTTCGTGGTCGGCATCCTGCTCAAGGCGAGCCGGTACACCGGGAATCGACTGGGTGATTTTCAGGCGCGCGGCTTCGGCCGCGGTGCGGGTCTCGAACGGACCGGCGGTGACCAGGGTGCGCGGCTTGCCGGCCTGGCTGATCACCTGGCTGCTGACCGGATAACCCAGTGCGCGCACGCGATGCTCGAGGTTGGCGGCACCGGCGGCACTGGCATAGGCGCTGAGGTTGAGCGTGTAGCTGCCGCGACCCGTGACCGGCGCGGTCGCGGGCGGCACCGAGGCAACCGTGGGCCTGGCCGGCGCCGCAGCGGCGACCGGCTTGCTCACCGGCGGCTTGGTCGACGCTGGCGCCGCGGCGACCGCCTTGCTGATTGCCGGCTTGTCCTGCTGCGGAATCACCGGCTGGCTCGGCGACGCGCCCGAACCGGTGGTGATCGTGGTGGGCTGCGGCGGCTGGCCCGCCTGCGGATCGGTTTCCACATCACGCGGGCGGCTGGAACCGATATTCACCGTGGCCAGCTTGTCACCCGAGCCCGGCGTGACCGACTCGGCCGGCGGGCTGGCGGCGCTGGATGCGTTGGCCGCATCCGGCGACAAGCTCATCGTGCGAGTCTGCAGGTCGCGGTCCGGTGCGGGAGGAATCGCCAGATTCACCGCCTGGTCGCCGCCGGGAGCGGGCGGCGTACTGGAAAAGAACATCGGCACGAACAGAACCGCCAAGGCAATCAGGACGGCGGCTCCCAGCAGGCGTGTTTTCAAGTTTTCGCTCCAGTGCGGCAAAGGCAGTGCACAACGCGACGATTATACCTGCCGGCAGCCGAGGTCATGAACCGCTGGCCGCTGGCGGCTGCGCGAGGTGTTCAGCAAGCACCGCACTGGCCACGAAAAATGAACCGAAGGCGAGGATGCATTCTCCCGCCTGCGCCGCGCCGCGTGCCGCCAGCAGGGCATCGGCCACGTTCGCGTGCTCGGTATGCGAGGCCTGCGGCAAGGTCTGCCGCAGGATTTCGGCCAGCGCGGCGACCGTCAGTCCGCGCGAGCTGGCCTGGTCCAGCCCGGCCAGGTGCCAGTGGTCGACCCGGGTGCCGAGCGCGGCGATCACACCGGCGGCGTCCTTGTCGGCCAACGCCCCGTAAACCGCGTGCACCCTGCTCGGCGGTTGCGCGTCCAGCCACTCGGCCAGTGCGCGGGCTGCCTGCGGGTTGTGCCCGACATCCACCACCACCGGAAAATCGCCACCGATCACCTGCAACCGCGCTGGCGCGCGCACGTCATGCAGGCCGGCGCTGATCGCGGCAAAGAAGGCGCTGGGCGCCAGCCCCACGTCGCTCAGCGCATGCAGGGTGGCAATCGCCGCCGCCGCGTTGGCGTATTGCACCGGCGCCGGCAACGCCGGATCGGGCAGCTCCATCGCGCTGCCGTCGCGATGCAGCCAGCGCCAGCCATCGACATGGCGTTCGACCCTGAAGTCGATCCCGGCCCGCTCCACCCGCGCCCCGCACTGCGCCAGCGCAAGCAGCAGGCCGGCGGGCGGATCCAGCTCGCCGACGATCGCCGGTCGCCCTGTCCGCGCGATGCCGGCTTTCTCGCGACCGATGCTGTCGCGGTCAGGCCCCAGCCAGTCCATGTGATCGAGGTCGACGGTGGTGATGATCGCCACATCGGCGTCAATGATATTCACCGCGTCCAGCCGCCCGCCCAGGCCCACTTCGAGCACCGCCACGTCGACGCCTGCGCGCGCGAAAAGCTCCAGCGCCGCGAGCGTGCCGAATTCGAAATAGGTCAGCGGAACGGTATCGTCCGGCGTCACCGCGCGTGCCGCATCGATCCGCTCGAACGAGGCGATCAGCGCGGCGTCGGTGGCATTCGCGCCGTCGATCCGCACGCGTTCGTTGTAGTCCAGCAGGTGGGGCGAAGTGAATGCACCCACGCGCAGGCCGGCGGCACGCAGCATCGCCTCCAGCATGGCGACGGTGGAACCCTTGCCGTTGGTGCCGCCCACCGTGATCACCTGCCGCGCCGGCGGCGGTGATCCCATCCGTCGCCACACCTCGCGCACGCGGTCGAGGCCGAGCTCGATGCTGTGGACGTTGACGCGTTCCTGGTAGGCCAGCCATTCGGCGAGAGTGCGGCTCATGCGGAGACTTTGTGCTGATGAATCGAGCGGCGCCCGCGCCCACGCGCGGACGGGAAGCGCGAAGTCTAAGCCATCGCCTCAGCTGAACGGATGAATGCCGCTGTAGTGCAGCGCCATGTACATCCCGAAGGCGCTCCACAGGATTTTCTTCAGGGCCTTGCCGACCAACAGCGCAGCCAGCAGGCCGAGCAGCAGTGGCAGGTATTTGTCGAGGGTACTGCGGGTGTCCTGGCTGACGTTCATGGTGGTTCTCCTGCCCCGTGATGGGTGCTGCAGAATGATCGCCCGCCAGCGTCGGCGCTCACAGAAGCAGCCGTCAACCATCGCCGGTGACAATCGTCACAAGGCCGTGGTGCGCAGTCGCAACGCATTGCTGACCACCGAGACCGAACTCAGGCTCATCGCCAGTGCGGCGATCATCGGCGACAGCACGACGCCAAACCACGGATACAGCACGCCAGCGGCCAACGGCACGCCGACCGCGTTGTAGACGAAGGCGAAGAACAGGTTCTGATGGATGTTGCGCACGGTGGCCTGCGACAGTTTGCGCGCGCGCAGGATCGCGCCCAGCTCACCCTTGACCAGGGTCACCTGTGCGCTCTCCATCGCCACGTCGGTGCCGCCGCCCATCGCGATGCCGATGTCGGCGGCGGCCAGCGCGGGCGCGTCGTTGATGCCGTCGCCGGCCATCGCCACGCGGCGACCTTCGGCGCGCAGCGCGTTGATCACACCGGCCTTGTCCGCCGGCGACACGTCGGCATGCACTTCGTCGATGCCCAGCGTGCGCGCCACCGTTTGCGCGGTAGTGGCGTTGTCACCGGTCAGCATCACGATGCGCAAGCCGGCCTCGCGCAGTGCCTTGATCGCCGCCGGCGTATCCGGCTTGATCCGGTCGGCCACCGCCAACAGGGCGGCCAGGACGCCGTCAACGACGAGGAACATCACCGTGGCGCCCTGCCCGCGCAGCTGCTCGGCGCGGGTCCTGGCGTCAGCGTCGATGGCCACCGACAACGCGTCCATCAACTTCGCATTGCCGAGTGCCACCTCGCTGTCTTCCACAGTCGCGCTGACGCCGCGACCGGTCAGCGCACGGAAGCCGCTGGCGGCCAGGGTTGCCGCGGCCTCTTGTTCAGCGGCGCTGACGATCGCCCGGGCCAGCGGATGTTCGCTGGGCCGCTCCAGCGCGGCGGCCAGCGCCAACAGCTGTCCACGCGACTGGCCGCCCAGGATCACCAGCTCACTCAGCGCCGGCTTGCCGATGGTCAGCGTGCCGGTCTTGTCCAGCACCAGAGTGTCGATGTTGCGCAGGGATTCGATCGCGCCGGCATCCTTGAACAGCACGCCGTGCTGCGCGCCACGCCCGCTGGCGACCATGATCGAGATCGGCGTGGCCAGGCCCAGCGCGCACGGACAGGCGATGATCAGCACCGACACCGCCGCGATCAGTGCATGCGTGAGCCGCGGCTCCGGCCCGAAGATCGCCCACGCCGCAAACGCCAGCAGCGCGAACGCCACCACCGTCGGCACAAACCACGTCGCCACCTTGTCGGCCACGCGCTGCAGCGGCGCCTTGCTGCGTTGCGCCTGCGCCACCAGCGTCACGATCTGCGCCAGCATGGTCTCGCCGCCGACCTTTTGCGCGCGCATGGTCAGCGCGCCATCCTGGTTCACCGTGCCGCCGGTGAGCGGATCGTCCTTCGCCTTGGCCGCCGGCATTGGTTCGCCGGTGAGCATCGACTCGTCAACATGGCTCTGACCTTCCAGCACCACGCCATCGACCGGCACCTTCTCGCCAGGACGCACGCGCAACACGTCGCCGGCATGCACGTCATCCAGCGGCACGTCGCTCTCGCTGCCGTCGACGGCGATCCGCCGTGCGGTTTTCGGTGCCAGCTTCAGCAGCGCTTTCAGCGCGGCACCGGTACGCCGGCGCGCGCGCAGTTCCAGGAAATCACCCAGCGTGACCAGGGTGACGATCACCGCCGCGGACTCGAAATACACCGCGACGCGGCCATGCATGTCGTGGAAGCCGGCCGGAAAAATTCCCGGCAGCAGGAACGCCACCGCGCTGTACAGCCACGCCACGCCAGTGCCCAGCGCGATCAGCGTGTACATGTTCGGCGACCACGGCTTGAGCGAGTTCCAGCCACGCTTGAAGAACGGCGCGCCACCCCACAGCACCACCACGCTGGCCAGCACCGCCTCCACCCACACCGCCGCGCCATCCCATGGCGCGGGCAGATGCCAGCCGAACAGGTGCGGTCCCATCGCCAGCACGAACACCGGCAAGGTCATCGCCAGCAGCGTCCAGAAACGCCGCGTCATGCCCCCCAGTTCGCCGCCAGCGTCCTCGTCAGCGCTCGGCATCATCGGCTCCAGCGCCATGCCGCACTTGGGGCAATCGCCCGGACCGACCTGCTGCACCTCAGGATGCATTGGGCAGGTGTAGATCGCACCGGGTGCGGCCGGTGGTGTCGCGCGCGGCTCGAGATACGCCGATGGATCGGTCACGAACTTCCCGCGGCAACCCGCAGAACAGAAATAATAGGTATGGCTGGCGTGCTCGGCGCGATGCGTCGCGGTGTGCGGCTCCACCGTCATGCCGCACACCGGATCCTTCACCATGTTCGCGTGGTCGTGAGGCGTGTGCTCGTGCACCGCGGGCTTCGTGCCGCAACAGCTTCCCTCCACATTCTTCCCGCCGACACCCGAATACGCCGCTGGCGCAGCCTCGAACTTCGCCTTGCAGCCACCGCCACAGAAATGGAACAGCTGCCCGTCATGCGTGGCTTGATGCTTCGCCGTGTTCGGGTCCACCGACATGCCGCAGACCGGATCGGTCGTCATCGCCGGCATCTTGTCGTCACCATGCTTGTCATCACCATGACAGCACGCCGGCGCGCTCATGCCGACACCTGCTCATCGCTCAGCGCGCGCAGGATCGGACAGTCCTCCGGCTTGCCATGTCCCGGGCACGCGTCCACCAACTGCGCCAGGCCAGCGCGTACGCGCTGCAAATCGACAATGCGCTGCTCGATCGCTGCCAGCCGCTTTTGCGCCCGCTGCTTGACCGCCTTCACCCCGCGCTGGCGATCCGCCGACAACGCCAGCAGCTCGCGGATCTCTTCCAGCGTGAAGCCGAGATCCTTGGCGCGGCGGATGAAGCGCAGTTGCGCCACCGTGCCCTCGCCGTAACTGCGATAGCCGGAGGCTCGTCGCTGCGGCTCGGGCAGCAGCCCCTCGCGTTCGTAGTAACGGATGGTGTCGATCGCCACGCCGACGCGCTTGGCGACGGCACCGATGGTCAGGGAAAGCGTCTGTGTGGTCATGCCGGATAGTCTAGAGCCTTGATCAAGGTCAAGAGTCAAGCGACGGCCATGCCTGCGGCAGGAACATGAACGCCCGCCACCGCCTTGAACAAGCTTGTGGCGTCCTCGTCACTTCCGGCTCGCTTTACTGGTTCACGGCGATTCCCCTGCCAACCCCGGTTCCCATCGGAATCAGCAAGGAGAGACATCCATGAACAACGAACACGACATCAAGACTCTCAACAACCTGATCGAAACCACCCTGGACAGCGCCGACGGCTATGCCGAGGCCGCGAAGGATGCGAAGAGCGAGCCGCTCGTCTCGCTGTTCCGCTCGCGTTCCGGCGAACGTCGTACCGCGGCGTCCGCCCTGCAGAATTGCGTGCGTTCGCTGGGCGGCAAGCCGGAAGACGACGGCACCGTGCTGGCATCGGCGCACCGCATGTTCGTCAACCTGCGCAGCAGCATCACCTCGAATGACAACAAGGCGGTGGTCGACGAAGTCGAACGCGGCGAGGACCACATCAAGGCGAAGTTCGAGAGCGCGATGAAGGACGACGATATCTCGCCGCACACCTTGAGCGTGATCGCCGACGTATATACGTCCGTGCGCAGCGGTCATGCGCAGATGCGCGACATCAAGCAGACCTTCCAGGCGGACTGATTCCCGCGCAGTGCACTGACCTGCGAAGAAGGGCGCCTCACGGCGTCCCTCTTCGTTCGATGCCCCACATTTCCTCCACATCAAAAGCGGCAGGATGTGCGGCATGATCACCGACTTCCTGTACCTGTGGGCCGGCGATCCGTGGGTGCGCCTTGGGCTGGCGCTGGTGGCCGGCCTTGTCCTCGCCCTGCTGATCCGCGTTGCCGCCTATGCCGCACTGAAGCGTGTGGCGAAGCGGCAGCCGCTGCTCTGCGACATTCTGCGTCGCGCCAGCGCCCCGATGGAATGGGTGCTGCCCTTGCTCGCGGTGACGGTGTCGCTGCGCCTGTGGCCGGCCAGCTCGGCGGCGCTGTTCGCCTTGTTGCAGCATCTGTCGCTGATCGCGCTGCTGGTCGCCTGCACCTGGCTCACGGTTTGCTGCATCGGTGCGTTCGAGGATGCCGCGATCAGGCATCACCCGACCGACGTGGCCGACAATCTGCAGGCGCGCCGCGTGGTGACCCAGGTACGCGTGCTTGGTCGCACCGCCGATGTCATCGTGATCGTTCTCGGCGCATCCATCATCCTGCTGACCATTCCCGGCGTGCGGCAGCTCGGCACCAGCCTGCTGGCCTCGGCGGGCGTGGCGGGCCTGGCGATGGGACTGGCCGCAAAACCTGTATTGAGCAACCTGATCGCCGGCTTGCAGATTGCGCTGACCCAGCCGATCAGGCTGGACGATGTGGTGATCATCGAGGGCGAATGGGGCCGGATCGAGGAAATCACCGGCACCTATGTGGTGGTGCGGATCTGGGACGAGCGGCGGCTGGTGGTGCCGCTGAACTGGTTCATCGAGAACCCTTTCCAGAACTGGACTCGCCAGAGTTCACGGCTGATCGGCACGGTCCATCTCAAGCTGGACTATCGGACCCCGCTGGCACCGTTGCGCGAGGAACTGGCACGGCTGTGTCGGGAGTCCGAGCTCTGGGATCGCCGTGTCTGCATCCTGCAGGTGACCGACGCCGACGAACATGCCATGCAACTGCGGGCACTGGTCAGTGCCGCGGATTCCGGCCGCGGCTGGGATCTGCGCTGCCTGGTTCGCGAGGGCCTGATCGCCTTCATCCAGAGCCACCATCCCGAGGCGCTGCCGCGTTGGCGCGGCGAACTCGCCCGTGGCGGACACGCGCCGGATCATCATGATCCGTCCGCGCCTCCGGCACAGCACAGCCCCTCGCCGGAAGATGACGGACCGCGGCGCCCGCACGGTTGACGAACTCTTCGCCATGGATCGGAGGCGTTCACCTGTCCAGACCGGGCGGGCGCCCACCCGACACCCATCCTGCAGCGTGTCCTGGCCATCGAAGCGCAGCGCGATGAGGCCCCTGCGGCTCCTACAGCTTCTTCAACGCCTTGCGCAAACGCGACACTGCTGCGGCGATGTCCGCCGCGTCAATCACGCCGTAGCCGAACGTCACCGCCGGCGCGATGTTGCGCGTCATCGCGTAGTCGGCGATGGATTCCGCACCGGGGGCGTGGCGCAGCACCACCGGCATGATCTGCGCCGCCCGCGCCGGGTCGCGGATGCGTGCAGCCAGATGCAGCCCGGCCTCGGACGGGACCGGTTGCAGCCATTGGCCGAGTTCGCTTTGCAAGCCCTCGAGCAGGGCCTCACGCCGCCCGGCGTAGATCGGCCGCATGTGGCGCACGTGCCGGGCGAGGTGGCCGTCGCGGATGAAGGCGGCGAGCACGGATTGGGTGATCGTGTCGCAATGCGAATCGGCGCAGTGCTTGACCGTGACCAGACTGCTGCGCGCCCATGCCGGAGCGACCACGAAACCCTTGCGCAACGAGGGAAACATGCTCTTGGAAAAGGTGCCCACATAGAACACCAGCGCATGGCGATCCAGCGTCTGCAATGCATCCAGTGGACGCCCGCCGAAACGGAATTCGCCATCGTAGTCGTCCTCCACGATCACCGCATGATGGCGGCGGGCGAACTCGAGCAAGGCGGCGCGCCGGCGCAGCGACATGACCACGCCGGTGGGCGACTGGTGCGAAGGCGTGACGCTGATGACGCGCACGTCGTCGGGCAGTCGATCGACGCACAGGCCTTCGTCGTCCACCGGCAGCGGCAGCAGCCGTGCGCCGGCGGCGGCGAACGCGGCGCGCAGCGGCGGGTAGCCGGGTTCCTCCACCGCCACCTTCGTCTGCCCCGGCGTGACCAGCAGGCGGGCGATCAGGTCGAACGCCTGCTGCGCACCGGAGGTAACGACCACGTCGTCGGCAGCGCAGGCCACCGCGCGGGCAAACGCGACATGGCGGGCGATCGCCTCGCGCAACGCCGGAATGCCCTCCGACGGCGCATAGGCAAACGGCTCGCGCGCACTGCGACGCAGCGCCTGCGCCATCAGCCGGCGCCAGCTGTCGTGGGGGAAATGGCGATGGTCGGGAATGCCCAGGCGGAAGTTGCGCTGGGGCAGCGCACGCGCGGGCGACGGCGGCAGGAACGGCGTGCGCCAGGTCGGCGCCAGGCGGGTGGCTTCGGCACCGGCGATTTTCGGCGGCGATGCGGGGCGCCGACGCGCCAGCGCGGCCACCACCGGCCGCGCTCCCCTGCGCGGCAGCAGGTAACCCTCGGCGGTCAGCAGATCGTAGGCGGTGATGACGGTATTGCGCGCCACGCCCAGCGTCTCGGCGACCCTGCGCGTGGCGGGCAGCGGCGAATCCGCCGGCAGCCGCCCGTCCAGGATCGCCGAGCGCAACTGTCGGTGCAACTCATGGGTGAGCCTGCCCCGGGTGCGCGGCAGCACCAGGGGAAACGGGAAAACTGGTTCCATGAATTATCCGTGTAATGGATCAATCAGGGAACCAGATTACTCCTAGAGTCATCCCCGAAGCTCGCCACCGAGGAAGGCCAGGCCATGACCCTGTCGATCTGTGAAACCTGCGGTACCCAGTACCCGGATACCCCGACCCATTGCGCGGTCTGCGAGGACGAACGCCAGTATGTCGGCAGCGGCGGCCAGCTCTGGACGACGCACGAGGCGCTGAAAGCCACCCGCACCCTGCGCATGCAGGACGAGGCCGGCGTGCTCGGCATCGGGCTGGCACCGGATTTCGCGATCAACCAGCGCGCGCTGTACCTGCCGACCGACGCGGGCAACATCCTGTGGGAATGCCTTAGCGTGGTCACCGACGAGGTGGTCGCCGACCTCACGGCGCGTGGCGGCATCGACCTGATCGCGATCTCGCATCCGCATTTCTACGCCGCGATGCTGGAATGGAGCGAGGCCTTCGGCAACGTGCCGATCCTGCTGCACGAAGCGGACCGCGCATGGGTGCGCCGGCCCTCGCCGAACGTGCGCTTCTGGCGCGGCGACTCGCACCGCCTGTCCGACGCGGTGACGTTGATCCGCACTGGCGGCCACTTCCCCGGCAGCACGGTGCTGCACTGGAAGGACGGGCCACGTGCCGGCGGCGCACTGTTCTCCGGCGACGCGCCGCATGTGGTGAGCGACCGTCGCCACGTCTCGTTCATGCACAGCTATCCCAACTTCATGCCGATGCCGCCCACTGCGGTGCGCGGGATGCAGGAGCGCCTGGCCGGCTACGACTTCGAGGATGTCTACGGCTTCACCTGGGGCCGCAACATCATCGGCGCGGGCCGCTCGGCGGTCGACGCCTCGTTCGAACGCTACCTGTCGGCCATCGCCGACTGAGCCGATACCCTGATGGAGTCCATCCACATGAGCAGCCCGTCCCCCCGCCTGCACGACTACCTGCCCGCGCGCTTCAACACCGCCGCCACACGGCACTGGCTGCCGTCGTCCACGCCCGGCAAATCGTCCAGCCCGTTGCGCTTCTTCGCCGACGACCGCGGCTTCGTCGAACTGCTGCGGATGGAGCCCGGCGTGGTGATGCCGTTGCATCGCCACAGCGGCGAGATCCACGCGTACAACCTCGCCGGCACACGCAAGCTGTGCACCGGCGAGCTGATCGGCCCGGGCGACTATGTGTACGAACCGCCCGGCAATGTCGACTGGTGGAAGATCGTCGGCGACGAGCCGATGATCGCGCTGGTGATCGTGATGGGCACGGTGGAATTCCTCGGTCCCGGCGGCATCGTGACTGCCCGCGCGTCAGCCGATACCCAGCTGGCGGAGTACGAAAGCTACTGCCGCAGGAATGGACTGGCCATGCAGGACCTGCTGGACAGGTAGCTGCCAGCGCGGCTCACGAGACTCGCGCCGGAACCACCCGCCTGACACCACGGAACTTATGCCATGAAGCACGTTCACTCCGTCGCGACCGGCCGTTGACGATCATTCCAAGGGTGCATCCCGCCGACCGCCGAAGGAACCCGCCAGCATGTGGATCGTGATCCTCGCCACCGTGGTGGTGACTGCGCTGGTGGTGATCGTATCGATGAACTTTCACCGCCCCGAGAAATCCGTGCGGCACCATGTCGGCCACCGTCATGCGATCAGTGACCCGCAGTTCCGGCTGGAGATAGACGCGATTCTCGGGCCGGCCATACTGGAGGGCAACACGATCACGGCCCTGCAAAACGGTGAGGAAATCTTCCCCGCGATGCTGGCGGCCATCCGTGCTGCCACCCGCAGCATCACCTTCGAGACCTATATCTACTGGTCCGGCGCCACCGGCAAGGCGTTCGCCGATGCGCTGAAGGAGCGCCGCCAGGCGGGCGTGGCGATCCACGTGATGCTCGACTGGGCGGGCAGCGCGAAGATGGACGCACGCTTGCTCGACGAACTCACCGACGCCGGCATCGAGGTGGAGCGTTATCACCCGCTGCGCTGGTACAGCGTGGCGCGACTCAACAATCGCACGCATCGCAAGCTGCTCATCGTGGACGGCCACGTCGGCTTCACCGGCGGCGTCGGCATCGCCGACCAGTGGCAGGGACGCGCGCAGGACCCGCAACACTGGCGCGATATCCATTTTCGCGTCGAAGGGCCGGTCGTGGCGCAGCTGCAGTCCGGCTTCATGGACAACTGGATCAAGACCACCGGGCGCGTTCTGCACAGCGAGTTGTACTACCCCGTGCTGCAACCGGGCGGCGACAAGGGCATGCATCTGTTTGTCAGCTCGCCGGCCGGCGGCAACGCCAGCATGCGCCTGATGTACCTGCTCGCCCTGGCCGGCAGCGTGCGTTCGATCGATCTGCAGGCTGCCTATTTCATTCCCGATGGTCTGCTGATCGACACCCTGGTTGCCGCGCGGAAACGCGGCGTCGCCATCCGCCTGCTGGTTCCGGGACGCCACATCGACTCCGTGCTGGTGCGCATGGCGTCCAGACGCCGTTGGGGCCGCCTGCTCGCCGCTGGTGTGCAGATCCACGAGTACACGCCCACCATGATGCACAACAAGATGCTGATCCTCGACGGCGAGCTGGTGTCGGTCGGCTCGACCAACTTTGACATGCGCTCGTTCGATCTGAACGACGAGGCCAGCCTCAATGTCTATTCGCGCGAATTCGGCCGGCAGATGACGGCTGTGATGGAAGCGGACTTGCGCCACGCCAGTCCGTACACGCTGGCGATGTGGAAGCGGCGATCATGGCGGCACAAGGCAGGCGAGCTGCTGGTGCGTCCGCTGGAATCGCAGCTGTAGCTCCGCTCGATCGGCATGCCCGAACCAGGGTTCGCCACCGCGGCCGGGAGGCGGAATCGCCGGACAACTGCGCAGCGATGCCCCGAAGACGAACGCCCGGGAATGCATGCCGATGTGCCGGGCTCCGCCTCGGCGCGAGCGGCCAGAGGCTGCGCACTCATGTCGCCCATCGCGGGATTCAAGACACCGCGCCGCGCAGTGCAGGTCACCCTGCCTGGTCAGCTTCACTCCTTGATCCGCGTGTCCGTCGCAATCCAGTTCACCTCCCAGGTCTTGCTCCTATCCGCGGAGAAGGCCTGTTCGTCGGCGGTGACCTTGGAGATGACTGATCGAACCGCAGCGCCCCCTCCCACAAAGCCCGTTGCGTGGCCGGTTTCAGGCAAAATGTCTACAGCAACTTCCGGTACACGATGAACCCCGACTTCTCGGCCAGCTTGTCGTAGAGCTGCATGGCTGACGTATTCGTCTCGTGGGTTTGCCAGTAGACGCGCGCAGAACCGGCCTGCCGCGCGCACTCGTATACCGTGTTGATCAGCGCGCGGCCAACTCCCATGCCTCTGGCGGCCTCGATCGTAAACAGATCCTGCATGTAGCAGCTCGGCCCGAGCTGGATGGTGCTGCGGTGATAGAGGAAGTGCGCCAGCCCGAGCAGATGGCCGTCGCGCTCGGCCACGATGGCGTGCATCGGTTCGTCGACGTCGAAGAACCGGGACCAGGTGGTCTGGATGATTTCATCCGGCAACGCGGTCGGTCCGCTGCGGTCGTAGAAGGCGTTGTAGCCGTCCCAGAGCAGCTTCCATGAAGGAAAGTCCGCCCTCTGCACCGGGCGGATCACGACGGGCTGGCTCATGCGATTGTCCCGGGATTTCCCATGGTCATTGCTCGGCGATGGTCGCGATCTCATGCCGCCGCGTCTTCCGCCGCCACGAAGCCACCGGTCTGCCGCTTCCACAAGCGCGCATACAGGCCCTCGTGCGCGATCAGTTCGGCATGCGTGCCTGTTTCCACGATATGGCCCTTGTCCAGCACCACCAGTCGGTCCATTCGGGCGATGGTGGACAGGCGGTGCGCGATGGCGATCACGGTCTTGCCCTGCATCAGGATGTCGAGGCTGTCCTGGATCGCCGCTTCGGCTTCGGAGTCGAGTGCGGAAGTGGCTTCGTCGAGCACCAGGATCGGTGCGTCTTTCAGCAGCACGCGGGCGATCGCGATGCGTTGGCGCTGGCCTCCGCTGAGCTTCACGCCGCGCTCGCCGACCAGCGCCTCGTAGCCGATGCGGCCTTCGCCGTCGACCAGTTGTGGAATGAATTCGTCGGCGCGCGCCTTGCGCACGGCCTCGAGAACCTGCGCCTCGCTGGCGTCCGGACGGCCATATAGAAGATTGTCGCGGATTGAACGATGCAGCAGCGAGGTGTCCTGGGTCACCACGCCGATCTGCGAGCGCAGGCTCTCCTGCGTAACTTGTGCGATGTCCTGGCCGTCGATCAGGATGCGGCCGTCTTCGAGGTCGTACAGCCGCAGCAGCACGTTGACCAGGGTCGACTTGCCGGCGCCGGACGGGCCGACCACGCCGATCTTCTCGCCGGCACGCACGTCCAGATCGAGCCCGGCGATCACTCCGTCCTGCTTGCCGTAATGGAAATGAATGTGCTCGAAGCGCACCGCGCCGCTGGTCACTTCCAGCGGCATCGCACCTTCATGATCCTGCACCGCGCGCGGTTGCGAGATCGTGGTGATGCCGTCCTGCACGGTGCCGACGTCCTCGAAGATGCCGTTGACCACCCACATGATCCAGCCGGACATGTTGTTGATGCGGATCACCAGCCCGGTCGACAGCGCGATCGCGCCCACCGTGATCCGCCCTTCGCTCCACAACCATAGCGCCAGCGCCGAGGTGCCCACGATCAGGATGCCGTTGAGGAAGGTGATGCTGCTGTCCAGCGCGGTGGTGATGCGGGTCATCCGGCGCAGCTTGTCGGTCTGCTCTTCCATCGCCTCGGCCACATAGGCTTCCTCGCGGCGGGTATGCGCGAACAGCTTCAGCGTGAGCACGTTGCCGTAGCCATCGACGATGCGCCCCATCAGCTTCGAGCGCGCCTCCGAGGCCTTCCACGAACGCTGCTTCAGGCGCGGGATGAAAAACCAGAGCAGGCCCACATACAGAAACACCCAGGCAAACAGCGGCGCGGCCAGCCAGAAATCCGCCTGCGCGAACAGCACGATCGCGCTGCCGGTATAGATGGTGACATACCAGATCGCGTCGACGATCTGCACCGCCGACTCGCGCAGCGCGCCACCGGTCTGCATGATGCGGTTGGCGATGCGCCCGGCGTAGTCGTTCTGGAAAAAACCCAGGCTCTGGCGGATCACGTAGCGATGGTTCTGCCAGCGGATGCGGTTGGTCAGGCTGGGCACGATGGTCTGGTTCACCAGCAGGTCGTGCAGGCCGATGAACAACGGCCGCAGGATCAACGCCACGAAACCCATCCACAACAGCGCGTTGCCATGGCGCTGGAAGAAGTCCGCCGCCGGCGCCCCCCTGGCCATGTCCACGATGCTGCCGATGAAACCGAACAGCGACACCTCGATGATGGCCACCACCAGGCCCACCACGATCGCCACCGCGAACACCGGCCACACCTGGCGCAGGTAGAACGCATAGAAGCGCCAGACCGACTGCGGCGGCATGCCGTCGTTCGGCTCCTTGAAGGCGTCGATGAGGGATTCGAACCAGCGGAAGATCATGCCCAGGCCCTGCTTGCGGCAGGCTATTGTGCGCGAAGCCGCGCATGCAGGCATGCGCGGAACGTCACGGCCACAGGGGCGGTCATCCGTCCGGCACGGACCGGCAGCTCTGGCCGAGCTGCCAATCTGAACGCCAGCCATGATCTGCTGCGCCAAACCGGACGACTTGATTGACCACCTTGCGCCGCGCTCCGATCATGCGCGGATGCCCACGCTCACGCGACTCCTGCTGACCCTGCTGCTGACCTTCGGCAGCTCCACGTTGCGCGCCCAGAACAGCGATCAGCCCGTCGCGCCGCCGGCCTCGCCGGCGCAGACGCTGGACCAGTTGGGTGGCCAGCTCGATACCGTCAAGGCCGCGCTGAAGGACAGCAAATCCAGCCCACCGCTGGCCGACTTGCGTGGAACCGCCTTGTCCGTGCAGGACCAGGCGCGCCAGCTGGCCGCCAGCCTGGCGCCGCAGATGAGCGCGCTGCAGGCCCAGCTTGCCGTGCTGGGGCCGGCACCAATCAAGGGCGCAGCGGCCGAGGCGGCCGAGGTTGCTGCCCAGCGACGCAAGCTGGACAAGGCGCAGGCCGATCTCGACGCGCAGATCAAGCAGGCACAACTGCTCAACCAGAACGCCATGCAGCTGGCGGCACAGATCACCGGCCTGCGCAACGATCAGTTCCAGGCCAGGATGGCCTCGCGCACTGCCACGCCGTTCAGTCGCGCGTTCTGGGCAGATCCGGCGCACACCTTTCCCGACGACCTGGTCCGCTTGAGGCGACTGGGCACACGGTTCGCCGCTGATGTCAGCGAGGCATGGCAGGCACCCAACCGGCAGCCGTTGTTGTGGTGTCTCGCCGCCGCGCTGTTGTTGCTGGGCGGTGGCCGCTGGGCGCTGGAGCGGCTGCTGCTGACGCTGGCCGCCCGTCATGTGCCGGACGGCCATTTGCGGCGCAGCGCGATGGCCAGCGCCGTGGCGCTGGCTGCGGTCCTCACCACCGGCATGGCGGCGCAACTGGTCTACCTGGGCTTGAACTGGAACGACATCCTCGACGATGACCTCCAGGGCCTGGCCGCCGCCGCAGTTCGCCTGGTCTGCTTCGCCGCCTTCGTGACCGGTCTGGGCCGCGCGCTGTTATCGGTGCGTCGACCGTCCTGGCGGCTGCCGGCACTGTCGGATCTTGCGGCACAGCGACTGCGGCCATTCCCCTGGTGGCTCGCCGCTGCCGCGTTGCTGGTCGGGATGACCGAGCGGATCACGCGTACGATCGGCACCAGCCTGCCCGCCACCGTCGCCACGCGCGGGCTGTTCGCGCTGCTCGTGAGCGGTCTGATCGGCGCAGCGCTGTGGCGGCTGCATCGCAGTCGCCGCGAGGTGGTTGCAGGCAGTGCGGACGATGTGCAGCGGCCGATGTGGACCGGCCTGTTCATCGGCGTCGCCACGCTCGGCGTGGCGATCAGCTGGTTGGGCGTCGCCACCGGCTTCATTGCGTTCGCCTTCTTCGTCGCCGTGCAGATGCTCTGGGTCGGCGTGATCGTGGCCACCGTCTACCTGCTGATCCATCTGCTCACCGACTTGATCGACACCTTGCTTTCGCCGCGCGGGCCCAGCGGCCGGCGCCTGCAGACCTCATTCACGGTGGCGCCGCACAAACTCGAACAGAGCGCCGTGCTGCTCGCCGGCATCGTGCGGGTCGGGCTGATCCTGCTGGCGCTGGCCGTCGTGTTGACGCCGTTCGGCGCCGGCCCGGGCGACCTGCTGGCCAGCGCCAGGCAGACCCTCGGCAATCTGCACCTGGGCGCGCTGACGATCAATCCGGGCAGCATCATCAGCGGCGTGCTGGTGGCCCTGCTGGGCATCGTCGTGTTGCGCACCCTCAAGCGTTGGCTGCGCGAACAACTGCTGCCGAAGACCGCGATGGACCCCGGCATGCAGGACTCGATCACCACCCTGCTCGGCTATGTCGGCGGCTTGCTGGTGGTGGTGCTGACCCTGGCCGCGCTGGAAGTGGACCTGAAAAGCATCACCTGGATCGTCAGCGCCCTGTCGGTCGGCATCGGCTTCGGCCTGCAGGCGATCGTGCAGAATTTCATCTCGGGGCTGATCCTGCTGGTCGAGCGGCCGGTGAAGGTCGGCGACTGGGTCAGCCTGAGCAGCGACGTGGAAGGCGACATCCGCCGGATCAACGTGCGTGCCACCGAAATCCAGATGGGCGACCGCTCCACCGTGATCGTGCCGAACTCGCAACTGATCACCCAGAACGTGCGCAACGTGACCCTGGCCAACGCGCAGGGCCGGGTGCAGATCAAGCTGCCGATGCCGCTGAGCAGCGATGCCGGCAAAGTGCGTGAACTGGTGCTCGAGGTGTTGCGCGCGCACGACGCCACGCTGGCCCTGCCGGAGCCGCTGGTGCAACTGGAAAGCGTGATCACGGGGGCGATGACCTTCAACTGCGTGGCCTACGTCAGCAGTCCACGCGTGGCAAGCGGGGTGAAGAGCGACCTGCTGTTCGAAATACTGGCCCGGCTGCGCAACGCGAACATGCCGATGACTACGCCACAGAGCATGCTGGTGCGCACCTTGCCGCCGTTGACGGAAGACGACGACTACCCCGGTTAGGCGTGCAAGGCATTCGGTTTCGCCAGGCACGCCGTCCACGAGAACGAGCATGGCCGCGTGGAGCATGCACAGCTCACTTACGGCCACGGCATGATCATGCTCGGCGAAGTCAGTGACAATGAATTCGGCCGGCACATCGCCCAGCCCGACGAGATGGGCGGCCGCGAGACGCAATGTGCCTGCGTGACCGTGGCTGACTGCAAGGCGCACTACCTGCAGGCGAAATCCGCCGGCGCGGTGATCGTCGACGACTACGCCGAAAAGGACTACGGCGGCGCCGGTTACAGCTGCCACGATCCGGAAGGCCACCTGTGGTACTTCGGCAGCTACGACCCGTGGCAGCCCGAACAGGTCTGAAACCACGCCGCTGAAAAGCAGAAGGCCGGCACCCGGCCGGCCTCCTGCTGCTATGAACGAGGTGCAGTTAGCCGGCGCAGCTTTTGCCGCGGGGACCATGGTCACCCTTGGCCTTGGCATCGGCCTCGCTCATGTATTCGCCGTGCTTGGTCTTGCCGTACCACTTGTCACCGGCGCAGTGGTAGACCTTGCTGCTGTCGTTGACCCACACCATGCCGGGGCCGCCGCCTGGCGCGGCATTCGCGGCCGGCGCCGGCATCGTCCGATGCTGCTTCATGGCCATGTTCGCGGCCGGTGCAGCGGCTACTGCAGGTGCAGGTGCAGGTGCAGCGGCCACGGTGGCGGCTGCCGTGGCGGGTGCGGCCTTGCTCACCGGTGCGGCGGCGTACCACTGCTGGACACCCTTGTGTCCCCGGCAGGCACCGCGCTTGCTTGCTGTGCTGGTGTAGCTGCCGTCCTTGCACTGACCGGTCGAACCGGCAGGCGCAGACGCCTGTTGCGCACAAATCGCCGGCATGGCCAGCAGACAAGCCAATGCGACGACAATCAAAGGTGACGATTTCATCAGACTCCCTCCAACGTGAATTCGCGACGACGCTTCCCAAGCAGACTTGACGACCCTGCTTGCCGCGCGACTATGCCGCAAAACCATGACCGCAAGTACGCGGCCATCACATGGCATTTATCCGATAGACGGCTGTTTCGAATGAACTTGCGCGTCCGCCCTGCGGCCACAACCCGACGCCTTGCACCGTGCCGACACACGCACCGTTACGGCGCGGTTGCCGCTGCCCTGAGCTTGGAGTGCGGCCGCGCCAACGCATACATCTCCCAGCTGAATTGATTGAGCAGGCCCTGACGGTCCTTGCCTATCGCGTACAGATCAAAATGGGTGCGATCGGGCAGGAAACGAAAGTCAGCCTTGGCGTGCAGGCCGTCCAGCACCGCCTTCAGCCTGTGCGCGGCGCCATCCAGGTAGAACGTATCAGCGGTACCGACGACCAGATGGATCTTGCCATCCAGATCGGGTTTCAGCTGCGGCCAGTTCGCCTGCAGCAAGTGCGCGATGTCGTAGTGGTCGCGCCAGTAGGCCACCACCGCCGGATCGACCGCTCCCGTATCGCGATCGAACATCGGCACTGGCCGACCGTCCGCGCCTCGCGGCGAGAAGACCCATTCGAACGAGGCCATCTGGCCACCGTACTCGCCCAGCGCGCGTTCGAGCCTGGCGAACGTCTCGAAGCTGGCAATCACCTTGCCCTTGTCGCGCACCAGTGGAAAGGCCGATCCATCCGGCCGGTGGTAGACGTTCGCGTTGGGTGCATACAGGTCCACACCGGTGAAATCGTGGAAGTCGCTGGGGTCGGGCGAGGTCGACCAGGTGCCGCCGAAGATCTTCGGATAATGCGTCTGCAGCCACAGCGTCGCCCAGCCACCAGAAGAATGGCCGTTGAGGAAACGGCCGTTCGGCTTGCCGTCCATGCGATAGGTGGCTTCCAGCCGCGGGATCAGTTCCGTGGTGAGTGCCTGTCCCCACGGACCGTTGTTGACCGAGTCGGCAAACTCGTGCGTACCGGTGGGGCTCGACTCATCGAGCAGCACCCAGATCATCGGCGGCATCGCCTTGCTCGCCATCTTTCCGTAAACCATCGCCGCCACGCCGGTCAGCGAATTTGCGCTGCCGCCGTAGCCGTGGGTGTAATACACCGTCGGATAGGTGGTGCTGGCCTTCGCGTCATAGCCGGGCGGCGTCACCACCCAGCCACGCATGGCGATCGATCGGCCCCAGAATGCGCTGAGCGCCGGGCTGGTGAAGTCGATCGGCTGCGTATGGGCCTTGGCCTCGTCGAGATATTTCATCGAAGCAGCGCTCATCGCGCGCGCCGGGAAGGTCCACGGTGCGCGCGCCGGCAGCTGCTTCACCAGGGTCAGTGCAGGCACATCCGTGGCTGGCAGATGCACCTCGACCACATCGCTGACCAGGTCGCCGGCACCGCGACCGGAATAGTTGTAACTGTGATCGACATCGAGCACGGCCTGCACCAGATAGTCGCCCGGCGGCAGTTTCGAGTAGCCGGCCGGAAACGCCTGCGCATCCGCATCGATATCCACGCCCTGCCCGGGTACCAGTCGGCTTGTCTCGCGCGCGGCCACCGCGACCTGTTCCGGACTGAACGGACTGGTGTCCACCTCGTCGACCTTGCCATCCTTCGCTGCCGCGACAGCCGCCTTGGCATCGGTGGCAAACAACAGCAATCGGCCCGCTACGGGCTGATCCAGTCCACCACCCAGTTCGACATGGAACCGGCTGTGCGCCGCTGGTGGCTCGGTACGCGCCACCGCCACGCTGGCAAACAGGCAGCAACCCAGCACGGCCGTTGCAACAAGTCGCAAATCACGCATATCGATTCCCCTCGCTGTGGCGGTGAAGGCCGGAGCGCCAACGCTCCGGCAGACGATCAATGTTCGTCGGCGTCGGCGTTTTCAGCCACCGGCACCATGCGCAGATCCTGGAAGTCGAAACTGAAATCGGTCAGCGGCGAGATCGGCTGCATGCGCATCTGCGTGACATGGCCGTCCACATCGAGGTCGAAATTGACGAACGCGTCGGCGTTCAATGTGCGGTCGTCCCAGCGCACCACGAAGGTATCGTGCTGCCATGGCGTCATCGTGCCGACCAGTTGCGCGGTCTTGGAGAAGCGCAGGCGCAACTTGCCATTCTCGTTGCTGACGATCACGTCGCCGTACCACGGATCGCGATAAGTCGCTGCGTACTTCGCCAGCGCCAGCGAAGGCTTGCTGCGCTTGTCGCGCGCCGCCTCATGCTTGGCCAGGCTGTCGTCCGCCTTGGCCTCGGCCTTCTTCACCGCCTTGTCGTACACAGCGACCCAGTCGGTCTTCTGCTCCGGATTCAAATAGGCATCGAGCACGCGATAGGTCACCGCATTGAAGGCAGCGCCGGACTCGGCATTGGTCAGCACCACCACGCCAAGATTCAACCCCGGCACCAGGGTCACCCGCGAAACCATGCCCGGCCAGCCGCCGGTATGCCAGACCAGCTTTTGCCCGCGGTAATCGGACAGGAACCAGCTTTCGCCGTAGCCGGAGAAATTCGGCGTGAGCGACGCCAGCTCCGGGATCGACGGCTTGCCGACCCTGATCGGCGTCAACATGCTCCACATGTCCTGATGGGCTTTCTCCGAGAACAGCCGCTCGGACTTGCCGTCGCTGCCCGTGGTCGGCAGCACGCCGCCAGCCAGTTGCACGTTCATCCACTTGGCCAGGTCGTGCACGCTGGAATAGATGCCGCCAGCGCCCGGATCGTTCAGCCAGGCCATCGGCGGCACCGGCTGCAGGTCCTTGAAGTCGGCCTTGGCATGGCCCATCGCTACGTCCATGCCGGGCTTGAGGTAGGTCATGTCGACCAGCGACTCGTCCATGCCGACCGGCTTGAACAGGTGCTCGCGCACGTAGTCGGCGTAGCTCTGGCCGGAGGCCTGCTCGATGACCAGGGTGGCCACCGCGAACAGGATGTTGTCGTAGGCGTAGCCGCTGCGGAAACCGTTCTTGATCGGCACTTGGGCCAGCCGTTGCACCACTTCCCTGGTGCTGTATGACGTCGGCGGCCAGTACAGCAGGTCGCCCGCGCCGAGGCTGAGGCCACTGCGATGCGCCAGCAGGTCGCGGATGCGCATCTCGCGGGTCACGTACGCATCGGACATTCGGAACCACGGCAGGTGATCGATGACCCGATCATCCATCTTCAGCTTGCCCTCGCCCGCCAGCTGCTGCAGCGCGGCCGCGGTGAACGCCTTGGTGTTGGAGGCGATCGCGAACAGCGTGCGCGCATCGACCTTGTCCGGCTTGCCGATCTCGCGCAGGCCGAAGCCCTGCTCCATCACCACCTTGCCATCCTTGACGATCGCCACCGCGATGCCCGGCACATCGAAAGTCTTGCGCGCACTGTCGACGTAGCCGGTGAAGTCTTGCAGCTGCGCCGGCAGCAGCGGCTGCACGATGTCGCCGGTCGATACCGGCGGCGGCAACTTCTGGCCGGCGCTCTGTGCCGAGGTGGCGGAAGCTGAAACAAGCAGCGCGCAGCACAGGGCCAGACGCAGGGAAAGGGGTCGCTGGGACATCGCAGGCTCCGCCAGTGGTTATCGTCCAACTATCGCGGCAAATCAGGCGCAAGGCCAGCGCTGGAAGTCATGCCCGGTGCCGGCCGGGTCGACGCCGGGCCGGCCAGCGCCGATCATGGGCGTCTCGAACGCATCGACGGGTGATGGCCGCATGATCGAACCGATCGCGGAATGGATTGCCGCCCACGCGCTCTGGCTGTGGGCGTTGCTGCTACTGCTGGCCCTGCTGATCGGCGACCTGGCCTGGCAACACAATGCACGTTGGCATCGTCGCGCCAGAGAACGTGGCCACCCACCCGTCGTCTTGCGTCGATACATCGGTCTGCTGCTCTGGCTGACGCTGAGTCTGTTGTTCGTCACCATTGCGCGGGATATCTTCGCGCAGCAGCCTGGCAGACTGCCGGCCTTCGATGCCGATCTGGCCGAGCAGCTGCGCGCGCAGCTGCCAGCGTCGGTGCTGCGCGTGATCGCCATGCTGACCCACCTTGGCGACCTGCTCTGGATTGCACCGCTTTCGGCCGCCGTGGCGATCGCCCTGCTGCTGCACAAGCAGGGGCGGCTGGCAGGCGCGTGGAGCATCACCCTGCCGGTGAACGGCGGCCTGAAGGCGCTGTTCCAACGTGCCCGACCGCTGCACGACCACGGCTTCAGCATGGCCTCGGGCTGGAGCTTCCCCAGTGGACATGCGTTCGGTGCGATGGTGTTCTACGGCATGCTGGCCTATGTGTTGCTGCGGCTGACACCACGCCACCACCGCGCCATCATCGCCGCTGCAGTGATGCTGATCGGGCTGATCGGGATCAGCCGAGTCCTGCTGCAGGTGCACTATTTCAGCGACGTGCTGGCCGGCTACGCGGCAGGCGGAGCCTGGCTGGTGCTGTGCATTGCCGGCGCGGAATACTTGCGCCAGTCTGCGTCGGAGCCGTCACCATGAATGATCTGTTTGCCGCTCAAGCTCACCACGGCTCCGCCATCCGCGTCGGCATCGGCGGCTGGACTTATGCACCCTGGCGCGACAACTTCTATCCACCAAAGCTGGTGCAGCGGCGTGAGCTGGAATACGCCAGTCGCCAGCTGCGCGCGATCGAGATCAACGGCACCTACTACGGCGCGCAGAAGCCGGCGACCTATGCCAAGTGGGCGGCGGAAACGCCGGAGGGTTTCGTGTTCTCGCTGAAGGCCCCGCGCTACATCGCCGAGGGCAGGCGGTTGGCTGACGCCGGCAAGGGCGTCAGCGGCTTCATCCATGGCGGTTTGGCAGAAATGGGCGACCGGCTGGGACCGATCCTGTGGCAATTGCCGCCGTCGCGGCCCTTCGATGCGGATGACCTCGGCGCGTTTCTCGACGCGCTGCCGCGTGAATTGAACGGCCAGCCGCTGCGCCATGTGCTGGAGGTGCGCCACGCCAGCTTCCTCAGCGAACACTACGTGGAGCTCGCCCGCAGCCATCGCGTGCCCACGGTGTTCACCGATTCGCCGGACTATCCGTCACTGGCCGATCTCACCGGCGACTTCAGTTACGCGCGGCTGATGCGCAGCGCCGACGAGATCCCCACCGGCTACGCGGCGGCCGAGCTGGATCGCTGGGCCGGATACGCGTGCGACTGGGCTGCCGGCAAGGACATCGCCGCGTTGCCGCATGTCGCCGCGCCACGGCCGAAAGCGATGCCGCGCGAGGTATTCGTGTTCTTCATCAGCGCGGCCAAGCACCGCAATCCGGCCGCGGCGATGGCGCTGCAAGCACGCGTCGATACCGCCGCCTGATTCTTGAAGCACCTTGGCTGGTCAGCCCGGCCGGTAATAGTCCATCTCGCGATAACGCCGCGCGTACAGTCCGAACGCCAGCGCGGCGAGCAGCGCGAACGCGGCGAAGAAGAACATCTGGAACGCGGTGACGCTCAGTCCGGTGTTTGCGATCGAGCCCGTGACGGCTTCATTGCGCACCGCCGCGTTGGCCAGCAGCACCCACAGGTTGCCGACCGTGGTGGTGAGGTTCCAGAAACTCATCACCACGCCCTTCATCGACGCCGGCGCCTGGCTGTAGGCGAACTCCAGTCCGGTCGCCGACACCAGCACCTCGCCGAAGGTCAGCAATGCGTACGGCAAGACCTGCCACAGGATCGACAACGGATCGCCGCCATCGATCACCACCTGCAGGCCGCCGACCACGATCCACGCCAGACCGCTGAACGCGATGCCCGCGGTCATCCGGCGCAGTGCGGTGGGTTCGTAGCCGAGCCGACGCAGCAACGGGTACAGCACCAGGTTGTTGAACGGAATCAGCAGCATCACCAGCAGCGGGTTCAGCGCCTGCATCTGCGCGGAATGGAACCACGCGGGCATGCTCATCTCGTTGCCTTGCACCACCCAGGTCGAGGCCTTCTGGTCGAACAGCGAGAAGAACGGCGTGGTCAGCGCGAAGATCACCAGCACGCGCAGCACGTTGCGCGCGCCATCGACGGCGTGATCCGGGTGCACCCCGCGGGCCCGCTCCATCTGCAGCCAGGCGCCACCACCGATGCCGCCGATCAGCACCACCAGCGCGATACACGCGGCGATCACGAAACCCAGCGCAGGCACCAGTGCGAACGAGGCCAGCGCCACCACCACGGCAGCGATCGCCAGCCACAGTCCCGGCCGCGCCTGCCCCGGCCGCTGCGCCAGCAACGCTGTGCGCAGCACGCGCGAAAAGGCGTCGCGATCCGGCGGCCCGGGCGGCACCATCACGTACTGCTTGCGACCCAGCCAGAACACCACGGTGGCGATGAACATCAGGCCGCCGGGAATGCCGAACGCCACCGCTGCGCCGAAGTGGTGCAGGAACAGCGGCATCAGCAACGAGGCGAAGAACGAGCCGAAGTTGATGATCCAGTAGAACGCGTCGAACACCATCTTCGCCAGATGCTTGTTCGACTGGTCGAACTGGTCACCCACGAACGACGCCACCAGCGGCTTGATGCCGCCCGCCCCCAGTGCAATCAGGCCCAGCCCGGCAAAGAAGCCCAGCCGGTTGTGCTCGAAGGTCGCCAGGCAGGCATGGCCGGCGCAATAGATGAGGCTCATCCACAGCACGGTGTTGTACTTGCCGAAATAGCGATCGGCCAGCCAGCCGCCCAGCAGCGGGAAGAAATACACGCCGATCACGAAGGTATGGAAGATGTCCTTCGCCGCCAGGATGCGCTGGCCCTCGGGCAGGTACACCAGCAGCGTGGTGATCAGGAACGGAGTGAGGATGTTGCGCATCCCGTAGAACGAGAAGCGCTCGCAGCCTTCGTTGCCGATGATGTAGGCGATCTGCCGCGGCAGACGGCCCCCGGCGTGGTCGGGCGTGGTGCTCATCCGTACTCCTTCGATTCGGGTAGGCAGCAGCGCGCGCTGCGTCCACGGGAATCCCGAGTGTGCGTAATTTCCTGCGATCGGGGAAGCCGGGCGCCTGCAGTCGGGCCCGACTGCGCGCCCTGCCCTGTTAAGCTCGCGGCGCATTCCACCGTCGCGAATCCCCATGCGCCAACTCAAGCCACTGATCCTGCTGGTGATCGTCATTCTTGCGGTGATGATGTGGAATCGCCATGCCGGCCATCCGGACCTGCCTGCCGCCACTGTCACCGGTGCGGGCAGCGAGCTTGCGCGCCCGGCATCGCCGACGGACGACGGCACCGCGGGGCTGCCGGCGCAGGCCCGCCAGATGCTGCAGCGGATCACGCACGGCGGTCCGTTCGAACACAGCCAGGACGGCGCGGTGTTCGGCAACTACGAAGGCCTGCTGCCGAAACAGCCGCGCGGCTACTACCACGAGTACACGGTGGAGACTCCCGGCGCGCGCAACCGCGGCGCCCGCCGCATCATCACCGGTGGCACGCCGCCGGTGGCCTGGTACTACACCGATGACCACTACCGCAGCTTCCGCCGCGTCGAGGTGGCCCGGTGAGCCCGCGCCGTTTCGATCTCGACCTGACGCGGCCCAGCCAGAGCGGCGTGTACTTCGTCGGCAGCGACGATCTCGATCGACTGGCCCGCAACGCCACGCGCGACGAACTGGGCGTATGCCGCACCAACCTGGCCGGCTGCAGCGGCAAGGAGGAACTGCTGCGCCGCCTGGCCTTCTCGCTGAAGTTGCCGGCCAGCTTCGGCTACAACTGGGACGCGCTGGCCGATTGCCTGCGCGATCCGCGCTGGATGCCGGCATGGGGTCATGTGCTGCTGTTCGAACACACCGATGCATTGCGCGTAGCGGCCGGCACCGACTACGACATCCTGCTCGGCATCCTGGACGATGCGGCCACCTTCGGCGAGGAACATGACCGGCCGTGGTTTGCCTTCCTGGCCCTGCCCGACAGTGCTTTCGAGCAGGCGCATCCGTCCGCCTGAAAGCGCATCACCTCATTCACCACGGAAACACCATGCAGACCATCGAATTTGAACTGGAAGGCGACTACGTCGAGCTGAACATGCTGCTGAAGCTGGTCGGCCTGTGCGACAGCGGCGGCGCCGGCAAGGCGATCGTCGCCACCGGCGCGGTGTCGGTGGATGGCAAGATCGAACTGCGCAAGACCTGCAAGATCCACGCAGGCCAGGTGGCGACCATCGACGACGTGGAGATCCATGTGCTGGCCGACCCCGAAGGCATCGATGACGGCCGTCCGCAGGCGAGCCGGCCGGGCTAGGTCGCGGGCAGCGTCGCCAGCCGCTGGTCGATATCCGGCCCCACCGGAATTCGCAGCCGGAATTCGTGTTCGACCACCTGCCGCAGCTGCGCAACACTCTCCAGCTGGCGATGTTCAGGCTCGTGCCCTGACCGGCGCACGGTGAACTCCCGATTGAGCAGGCTGAGGCGGCGGTCGGCGGTGGTGCGACCCAGGATCAGGTTGCCCACGAAGCGCGACGAGGGATGCGTCGACACGTAGTGGTTGGCGACCACGTAGTCGATCAGCGGCGTGGGCCGCAGCTCGAAGCGATAGAGCGTTCGCCATTGCCCGCGCGCCAGCGACTGCATGCGCCACTCGGCGTCCTGCCGGCGCAGCCGGAACGGCTCATGTCCGGTGTCCTGCTCGATATCGGGCTGCAGCCGCAACGCGCCGGTGAGCACGTGGCCGCCGAAACCGACATCGACCAGCCAGCTTTCACCCGCCAGCTCGACCCGCAGCAGCATGTGGGTCTGCGCGGTGAGCTCCTCTTCCGGATGCCCCCACAACACCCGGGCGATCAAGCCACTGACCTCGAAGCCGATCATCCGCAGCACCGCCTCGAACAGCAGGTTCTGCTCGAAGCAGTAGCCGCCGCAACCGTCATGCACCAGCTTCTGTTGCAGCGCGGCCAGCTCCAGCGACACCGGCAGGCCGAGCAGCGGGTTGAGGTTCGCGAACGGAATGGCCGCCACGTGCGCCACCGCCAAACCGCGCAGGGTCGCCAGGTCGGCCGCGACAGCGCCCGGCCAGCCGATACGGCGCAAGTAGGCGTCCAGGTCGATTCCGTCAGGCATGCCGCTCTCCGCTGGTTGGCTCGCCCATGGTAGCCATCGTGCCGTACGGCTGCAGGTAACCGCGGACGCCTTGCGGGCGAATGACCTGATGAGCGCGTCCGGCAGCGTACGCATCCGTTCCCGCCAGTTTCACGTAACCACCCATGCATCCCATGCGCTCGCGCATGCCTATCGAAAGCGAGGTTGCCCATGGTTCGCTCCCGTAAATTCCGTCTTTTCCCGCTGGCCGGCGCCCTTCTGCTGGCCGGTCTTGCCGCCTGCGGGCCGGTGGCGGCCGCCAGTGACCTCGCCCGACTGCCCGCACCCCGCGTGGATGCCGTCAGCACCGGCGCCGGACACGACCAGGTTGCCGTGCTCGCTGGTGGTTGTTTCTGGGGCATCGAGGCGGTGTTCGAGCACGTCAAGGGCGTGCGCAAGGTCACCGCCGGCTACTCCGGCGGCGCTGCCGGCACCGCCAGTTACGACGAGGTCAGCGAGGGCGACACCGGCCACGCCGAATCGGTTCGGGTGGTGTTCGATCCGGCGCAGGTCAGCTACGGCCGGCTGCTGCAGGTGTTCTTCTCGGTGGCGCTGAACCCGACCGAGCTCAACCGGCAAGGACCGGACAGCGGCACCCAGTATCGCTCGGTGATCTTCTACGGCAACGACGAGCAGAAGAAAGTCGCCAGCGATTACATTGCCCAGCTGACCGCCGCCAAAGCCTTCAACGCGCCGATCGTCACCCAGGTAGTGCCGCTGAAAGCGTTCTACCCGGCGGAGGCTTACCACCAGCATTACTACGACCTGCATCCGAACAACCCGTACATCGTGTTCAACGATGCACCCAAGGTTGCCCGCCTGCAGAAGCTGTTCCCCGAGATCTACCAGGCCGGGCAGCAGGTTGTCGATGTGCAGCTGCATTGAACCACTGACCAGTTCCACGCCTCGGCTTGCCTGAGGCGGCACGGCCCCCATCTCGGAAGCTTCGCGTGCTGTCACGCGCCTTCCGATACCCTCCCCACGTGCCGCCTCATGCAGCCCCTCCCGCTCCGCCGAAAGAAGTCGCCCGCAGCTTTCTGGGTGTGTTCCGCTACAGCGGGCGTGCCCTGGAGCTGGTCTGGAGCACCAGCCGTGCACTGACCCTTGCGCTGGCCCTGCTCACCCTGGTCGCCGGCCTGTTGCCGGCCGGCATCGCCTGGGTTGGCGCCCACATCGTCGACGCCGTAGTGAGTGCCAGCAGGTTGTGGGCAGCGCATGGAACCGCGCCACTGCGCACCGTCTTCGAATGGGTCGTGCTGGAAGGCGTGCTGGTGGCGGCGCTGGCCGGTGCGCAACGCGGCCTGTCGCTGTGCCAGTCGCTGCTGCGTGCGCAACTCGGCCAGCGCGTCAACGTGATGATCCTGGAGAAGGCGCTGACCCTGGAGCTGGCGCATTTCGAGGACTCGGAGTTCTACGACAAGCTCACCCGTGCCCGGCGCGAAGCTTCCAGCCGACCGTTGTCGCTGGTCACCCGCACCTTCGGCCTGATCCAGAACGCGATCTCGCTGCTCAGCTACGGCAGCCTGCTGTTCCAGTTCTCGCCGTGGGCGGTGGCGGTGTTGCTGCTGGCCGGCCTGCCCTCGTTTTTTGCCGAAACCAAGTTCTCCGGCGATGCGTTCCGACTGTTCCGCTGGCGCTCGCCCGAAACGCGCATGCAGCTGTATCTGGAAACCGTGCTCGCGCGCGAGGACCACGCCAAGGAAGTGAAGCTGTTCGGCCTCGGCCCGCTGCTGCTGCAGCGCTACCGCGACATCTTCCACTCGCTGTATCGCGCCGATCGCGACCTCGCCGTGCGCCGCGACGGCTGGGGCTTCGTGCTCGGCCTGCTTGGTACCGTCACGCTGTACGGTGCTTATGCGTGGATCGCCGCCAGCACGGTCGTCGCCCGCATCACGCTGGGCCAGATGACGATGTACCTGATGCTGTTCCGCCAGGGGCAATCGGCGGTTTCGGCGATGCTGTCGGCGATCGGCGGCATGTACGAGGACAACCTGTACCTGTCGACGCTGTACGAGTATCTGGAAACCCCGGTGCCACCGGCAAGCGGCGCCGCACGGCATGGCGCGAAGCCCGACGACGGCATCCGCTTCGAGCAGGTCAGCTTTACCTATCCGGGCGCCGGTGCACCGGCATTGCAGGACATCGACCTGCACATCCGTCCGGGCGAATCGCTGGCCCTGGTCGGCCAGAACGGTTCGGGCAAGACCACCCTGATCAAGTTGCTGACCCGGCTGTACACGCCCGACAGCGGTCGCATCCTGCTCGACGGCACCGACCTGCGCGAATGGGACGAGGCCACCCTGCTGCAGCGCATCGGCGTGATCTTCCAGGACTTCGCCCGATACCAGATGCGCGTGGGCGAAAACGTCGGCGCCGGCGACGTCACCCACTTCGACGACGAGGCGCGCTGGCGCGAGGCCAGCGACAAGGGCATGGCCAGCGACTTCATCGACAGCCTGCCGGCCGGTTTCGAGACCCAGCTTGGCAAATGGTTCAACGACGGCCGCGAGCTGTCCGGCGGGCAATGGCAGAAGATCGCGCTGGCCCGCGCCTTCATGCGCTCACGCGCCGACATCCTGGTGCTGGACGAACCCACTGCCGCGATGGACGCGCAGGCCGAAGCGACCATCTTCGAACACTTCCGCGAACTATCCGGCGGCCGCATCGCGATCCTGATCTCGCACCGCTTCTCCACCGTGCGCATGGCCGACCAGATCGTCGTGATCCAGGACGGCCGCATCATCGAGCGCGGCAACCATGTGCAGCTGATGGCCGAAGATGGCCACTATGCGCACTTGTTCTCATTGCAGGCGCAGGGGTATCGGTGAAGTGACGGCAGCAGTGAGCGTGACCCGCATCATCATTGACCGATGACAGGAGCTCGCGGTAGAGCTCACCGCGGACAACTAGCGCCACGCACTTTCCATCACACGACGGCCCTCTGCCAATGACCAAGCGCCACATGGACGATGTCGACGGGCGCACTGCGCGAAACCCACGCTACACCGGCGTCACCGCGCAAAAATCTGCCGGCGCGACCTATACGCCAACCTCCCTCGCCGACTTCGTGGCCTGGCAGATGTTGCAAATCGCCAAGCTGCGCCCGCGCGGCCCCATCCGCATCCTCGATCCGTCCGCCGGTGATGGTGCTCTGCTGAATGCGCTGATCAAGGCGCTGCCGCCCGCGTTGCGCAAGCGGACGCAGGTGCGCGGCTACGACATTGACCGGCAGGCACTCACCTTGGCGGCACAGCGCCTGCGCCTCGACTACCCGGGCCTCGACATCCAGCTCGAACACGGCGACTTTCTCGACGTGGTCAGCCGTCCCTCCGCCGATACCGCAGCGGCACCGCGTTTCGACCTGGTCATCGCCAATCCACCTTACGTAAGGACCCAGATCATGGGCGCGCGCCAGGCGCAACAACTGGCGCGGGAGTTCGGCCTCAGCGGGCGCGTGGATCTGTACTACCCGTTCCTGCTCGGCATATCGCGGGTGCTGGACAAGGAGGGCGTTGCCGGCATGATCACTTCCAACCGTTTCATGAGCACGCGCTCGGGCCAGGCGGTGCGGCGGGAATTGCTGGCGCGCTTCCGGCTGGCGCAGGTGTGGGACATGGGCGACAGCAAGCCCTTCGAGGCAGCCGTGCTGCCCTCGGTGCTGCTGGCGCGCGCTGCTGCAGCCGATGAATCGCACGCTGGCCCGATCCGCTTTTCGTCCATCTACGAAAGCCGCCACCCCGCCACCGTCGAAGCACCTGACGCCTTGTCGGCGCTGGAGGCCGACGACGACAGCGTGGTGGGCATCGCCGACGGTCGCCGCTTCCATGTCCGGCATGGCCTGCTCGACAACGGCGGCGATGCAGCAGGCGTCTGGCGGCTCGCCACTGTTGCCGGTGATCACTGGCTGGCTACCGTCATGCGACACACCTGGGCCACGTTCCGTCGGATCGGCAAGATCCGGGTCGGCGTGAAATCCACCGCTGACAAGGTCTTCATCCGCGACGACTGGGATCAGCTTCCCGGCGGGCGACCGGAACTGCT
Source organism: Rhodanobacter ginsengiterrae (assembly GCF_050026815.1). NCBI lineage: Bacteria > Pseudomonadati > Pseudomonadota > Gammaproteobacteria > Lysobacterales > Rhodanobacteraceae > Rhodanobacter > Rhodanobacter ginsengiterrae. The sequence continues at coordinate 175,497 of NZ_JALBWO010000054.1, forward strand.
GCGCCCACTGATCACTCGTCATGAGGCCCGCCGCTTCAAGGCCGATCCGTCGATCCACGCCCGGCGACGCAAGGAAATCCTGTACCCGCATGAGGTCGTCGACGGCAGGCGCGCCGCGGTGGATCTGTTGCGTCATCCGCGGGCAGCGACCTATCTGGAACAACATCGCGACGTGCTGGAAGCGCGCGGCTACGTCATCGCCGCCGGTCGGCGCTGGTATGAATTGTGGGTGCCGCAGGACCCGGCAGCCTGGTCGTCGCCGAAGCTGGTCTTTCCCGACATCTCCGAGAAGCCGATGTTCTGGATGGACACCGATGGCGGCGTGGTCAACGGCGAGTGCTACTGGCTGCAGTGTGAGCACGCGAACGAGGAATACCTGCTGTGGCTCGCCCTCGCCGTCGCCAATTCCAGCTTCATCGAGGCGTTCTACGACCATCGTTTCAACAACAAGTTGTACGCCGGCCGCCGCCGCTTCATCACCCAATATGTGGAGCAGTTCCCCCTGCCTGACCCGGCGAGCCGGCAAGCCCGGGAGATCGTGACCATGGTCCGGGCCATCCATGCCGCCCTGCCCGGCGCCGAAGCCGATCAGTTGGCGCGCGAACTCGACGCGCGCATCTGGCAGGCGTTCGGACTGACTGCAGCGCAAGCCCCGGCGTGACGCCATTCCCGCCCGCCCGCCCTTGGCGGCACCGTCATTATCCAGCTTGACCATCGCCATCCGCGCGCCCCATGCTTCGCGCCTTGTCTCGATCGAAACACACGCATGAGCAGTCGCTACAACGCCGCCGATATTGAAGTGCTCTCCGGCCTGGACCCGGTCAAGCGCCGTCCGGGCATGTATACCGACACCAGCCGCCCGAACCATCTGGTGCAGGAAGTGGTGGACAACTCGGTGGACGAGGCGCTGGCTGGTCACGCCAGCACGATCGAGGTAGTGCTCCATTCCGACGGCTCGGTGTCGGTGAGTGACGATGGCCGCGGCATGCCGGTGGACATCCATCCGGAGGAAGGCGTGTCGGGCGTCGAGCTGATCATGACCCGGCTGCACGCGGGCGGTAAGTTCAGCGGCAAGAACTACAGCTTTTCCGGCGGCCTGCATGGCGTGGGCGTGTCGGTGGTCAACGCCTTGTCCGATCGGGTCGAGGTGACGATCCGTCGCGACGGTTCGGAATACGCGATGGCCTTCGAGCACGGCGACAAGGTGAGCCCGCTGGAAGTGATCGGCACGGTCGGCAAGAAGCGCACCGGCACCACCCTGCATTTCTGGCCCGAGGCGAAATACTTCGACTCGCCGAAAATCTCGCTGGGCAAGCTCAAGCACCTGCTGCGCGCCAAGGCGGTGCTGTGCGCCGGGCTCAACATGAAGCTGACCGACGAAGCCAGCGGTGAAATCGTCGAGTGGCATTACGAAGACGGCCTGCGCGACTACCTGCGCGGCGAACTCGAAGGCAATGAAGCGCTGCCGAACGAGTTGTTCGTGCACCAGATGGCGCGCGATGCCGAGGGAATGGAAGTCGCCCTGGCCTGGCTGCCCGAAGGCGAACTGGTGCAGGAAAGCTACGTCAACCTGATTCCCACCGCGCAGGGCGGCACCCACGTCAACGGCCTGCGCACCGGCCTGACCACCGCGATCCGCGAGTTCTGCGACATCCGCAACCTGCTGCCGCGCGGGGTGAAGCTGGCACCGGAAGATGTGTGGGAGCGGCTTGCCTTCGTGCTGTCCGCACGACTGCAGGATCCGCAGTTTGCCGGCCAGACCAAGGAGCGGCTGTCCTCGCGCCAGGCTGCGGGACTGATCGAGAACGTCGTCCACGACGCCTTCAGCCTGTGGCTGAACCAGAACGTGAGTACCGGCGAGCGCATCGCCCAGCTGGCGATCGAGCGCGCCAGTGCACGCCTGAAAGCGGCCAAGCAGATCGTGCGCAAGAAGATCACCCAGGGGCCGCAGTTGCCCGGCAAGCTGGCCGATTGCACCGCCACCGACCTCACCCGCACCGAACTGTTCCTGGTCGAAGGCGATTCGGCCGGTGGCAGTGCGAAGCAGGCGCGCGACAAGGAATTCCAGGCGATCCTGCCGCTGCGCGGCAAGATCCTCAACACCTGGGAAGTGGAGTCGACCTCGGTGCTGGCGTCCGAGGAAGTGCACAACCTCGCCGTGGCGATCGGCTGCGACCCGGGCAAGGACGATCTTTCCGGCCTGCGCTACGGCAAGGTGATCATTCTCGCCGACGCCGACTCCGACGGCCTGCACATCGCCACCCTGCTGGCGGCGCTGTTCCTGAAGCATTTTCGGCGACTGGTCAGCGAAGGCCACGTGTTCGTGGCGATGCCGCCGCTGTTCCGCGTCGACGTAGGCAAGCAGGTGTTCTACTGCCTCGACGAAAGCGAAAAGGAAGCTATGCTGCAGCGGATCGAGCGCGAGAAGATGAAAGGTGCAGTCAGCACCACCCGCTTCAAGGGCCTGGGCGAGATGAACCCGCCGCAGCTGCGCGAGTCCACGGTCCATCCGGATACACGCCGCCTCGTGCAACTGACCATCGGCGATGAAAGCGATGGCACCAGCAAGCTGATGGACATGCTGCTGGCCAAGAAGCGTGCCGGTGACCGCAAGGCGTGGCTGGAAGAAAAAGGCGACCTCGCCACGCTCGAGGTCTGAACGTCGCGCGTCTTTGACCTGACGTCACTGAATGCCAGGCGGCTCCCATGCATCCGTTCTGATGCATGCTGCGTATCTCCAGTTGCTTCCAATCCGCGAAGCGGAAAATCTGGAGAACGTTCATGAAGACCCTTTCCCGCATGCGTGCCCTGGCCGTCGGCCTTTCCATGGCCCTGGCCACCGCTGCCGTGGTGCCGATGGCGATGGCCGGCCAGATGGAATCGATGAGCATGCAGAAGACCGTGATGGTTGGCGGCGCCGCCATGTATCCCACGAAGAACATCATCGAGAACGCGGTGAACTCGAAGGATCACACCACCCTGGTCGCCGCGGTGAAGGCCGCCGGCCTGGTCGAGACGCTCGAAGGCACTGGCCCGTTCACCGTGTTCGCGCCCACCAACGAGGCGTTCGCCGCCCTGCCCGCCGGTACCGTGGACAATCTGCTGAAGCCGGAAAACAAGGCCACGCTGACCAAGATCCTCACCTATCACGTGGTACCGGGCAAATACACCGCGCACGACCTGGCCAAGCTGGCCAAGACCCATGGCGGCAAGGCGATGCTGAAGACGGTCGAAGGTGACTCGATCACCGTCGCCGGCAAGAACGGCAAGTGGACCGTCACCGATGCCAAGGGCAATGTCGCCAACATCACGATCGCCGATGTCACCCAGTCCAACGGCGAGATCTTCGTGATCGACAAGGTACTGATGCCGTAACAGTGAACCTGCCATCGTGACGTGAAAGCCGCCCGGGCATCTCCGGGCGGCTTTTTTTGTGGCGATGGCGGCGCTATGGTGCGAGCTGGTTTCCCGCGAGCATTGCGCATGGCCCTGTTGCCGCCCCTCGACCTGCAGCGCTGGATCGACGAACACCGCCACCTGCTGAAACCGCCGGTGGGCAACAAGTGCATCGTCGACGGCGACTTCATCATCATGATCGTCGGCGGCCCGAATGCGCGCACCGACTATCACTACGACGAAGGCCCCGAATTCTTCTATCAGCTTGAAGGCGCGATCACGCTGAAAGTCCAGGACGATGGCGTAGCCCGCGACATCCCCCTGCGCGCCGGCGAAATCTTCTACCTGCCCCCGCGCGTGCCGCATTCACCAAACCGCGCCGCCGGCTCGATCGGGCTGGTGATCGAGCGTCGCCGCACGACCGGGGAGAAGGATGGCCTGATGTGGTTCTGCGAGCAGTGCAACCACAAACTGTACGAGGAATATTTCACCCTCGACAGCATCGAAAGCGATTTCCCGCCGGTGTTCCAGCGCTTCTATCGCTCGCTTGATGCACGCACGTGCGACGCCTGCGGCCACGTCCATCCCGCGCCGGACAAATACCTGTAGGAGCGCACCCTGTGCGCGATGCTTTCCGTCACGTGATGAAGAGCATCGCGCACAGGGTGCGCTCCTACACACGCCTCAGCCATTTCCGGGCCATCCGTCGCAGCGACATGTCGAGAGTTTCGTCGTTCGCCACCTCGTCCACCGAGTGCCACGCCAGCGCATGCGATTCGGCGTTGGGCACGAATGACTCGTCCGCCCCCGCACGCACCACGTGGCGTACGTCGTAGTGCCAATGCCCCGGCTCGTTCGCACGTGCGGGAATGGCGTGCCGATCCAGATCGAAAATGCCGCCTTCGACCCGCAGATCGGTCAGGCCGGTTTCTTCTGCTGCCTCGCGCAAGGCCACGCGCGCGAGATCGGCATCGCCGTCGGCATGCCCACCCGGCTGCAACCAGCGATCCAGTTTGCGGTGATGCATCAGCAATACCCGCATGCCGTCGGCACTGACCAGCCACGCCGAACCGGTGAAGTGACCACTGAGATTGCTGCGCTCGAATGCATCCGCATGCCCGTGCAGGAAGGACTCGAAATCGTCGACGGCCCCGGACTCCCCCTGCCATTGGTCACGGTAGCTCTGGAATGCATCGAAGATGATGGTGATGGGTTGTTGCATGGACGTCCTGCGCTGGGCCTGATGAATGCCTGAAAATCGGTCACGACATGTTTCGCCGCAACATGAATGAAGCTTGTACAACCTTTGCCGCATGGGCTATGTTGGCCCGCCATTGCCCACCTGTTCCACCCATCCGCCGCAGAGCGGACGCGGGCAAAATCACCTGAGGGGAAGTTGATGATAAAAGGTCTATTTGCCACTCACACGATCGAGGCCATGCCTCACGTGGACGCCGGCGAACCTGTCGAGGGCAGCGCCGAGGGCGAAGTCACCCTGAAGCGCGTACTGACTGCACGGCATCTGGTGATGCTTGGCATCGGTGCCGTGATCGGTGCCGGCATTTTCGCCATCACCGGCACCGCGGCCGCCCAGTTCGCGGGTCCCGCATTGATCATCAGCTTCCTGATCGCCGCTTTCGCGTGTGGACTGGCCGGCATGTGCTACGCGGAATTCGCGGCCATGCTGCCGGTGTCCGGCAGTGCCTACTCCTATTCCTACGCCACGCTGGGTGAAGTGGTGGCCTGGTTCGTCGGCTGGGCGCTGGTGCTCGAGTACCTGTTCGCTGCTTCGACCGTGGCCGTGGCGTGGTCTGGCTACTTCGGCGAGATGTTGCGCATGCTCACCTCGATGACCGGGGTGAACTTCAACCTGCCAGCCGCGCTCTCGTCGGCCCCGCTGACCTTTGCCGAGGGTGGCCACAAGCTGGTGTTCACCGGCGCCCTGATCAATTTGCCGGCCATCCTGATCGTCGGCGCCATCAGCTGGCTGTGCTACGTCGGCATCACGCAGTCGGCCACGGTCAACGCCATCATCGTCGCAATCAAGGTGACCGTGATCGTGCTGTTCCTGATCGTGATGTTCAACTACGTCCACCCGGAACTCTGGCACCCGTTCATTCCCGCGAACGAGGGCGGCTCGAAGTTCGGCTGGAGCGGCATCTATCGTGGCGCCACCCTGGTGTTCTTTGCCTACATCGGTTTCGACGCAGTCTCCACCGCTGCCGGTGAAGCCAAGAACCCGCAGCGCGACATGCCCATCGGCATTCTCGGTTCGCTGCTGATCTGCACCGTGCTGTACATCGCCATGGCTGCGGTGATGACGGGCACCACGCCGTTCCGCATGCTCAACACGCCCGAGCCGGTTGCCACCGCGATCAACTATGTACTGGGCACCGTCGCCGCGGGCAGCACCTCCAGCTATCTGCTGGGCGCATTGAAGATCCTGGTGGTGTTCGCTGCACTGGCCGGCTTGAGCTCGGTGGTGCTGGTGATGCTGATGGGGCAGCCGCGCATCTTCTACTCGATGTCGCGCGATGGCCTGCTGCCGTCGGCACTGGGCCGCCTGCATCCCAAGCACCGCACACCGTATGTCGGCACCATCCTGGTCGGCGTGATCGCCTGTGCCCTGGCCGGCCTGTTTCCGGTGGATGTACTGGGCGACCTGGTCTCGATGGGTACCTTGCTGGCCTTCGCCACTGTCTGCATTGGCGTACTGGTCTTGCGTCGCACGCGGCCGGAACTGCCGCGCGCCTTCCGGGTACCGCTGGTCTGGCTGGTCTGCCCGCTCGGCGCGGCAGCCTGCCTGTTCCTGTTCTGGCAGGCTTTCGTGGTGCGTTGGCCGCTGCTGGTCAGCTGGATCGTGATCGGTTTCCTGATCTACGGCTTCTACGGCTATCGCCACAGCAAGTTGCGCCAGAACGCCAACTGACAGATCGGATAGATCGCGGCCGGCGTCCACGACGCCGGCCGCAATGCTTCTGGCGCGATAGTCGGCGCCAGGCACCCAGCCACTTCAAGACGTTCAGCGCATGCTCAATCAGTTGCTAGCCCGCAAGACCGATTTCAGCAACGACGACCACGGACACGGCCCGGCGTTGCGACGCACCCTCGGGCCATGGGGCATCACCGCCCTGGGTATCGGTGCAGTCATCGGTACCGGCATCTTCGTGGTCACCGGCACGGCGGCGGCGGAGCACGCCGGGCCAGCGGTACTGATCTCCTTCGTCATTGCGGCAATCTGCAGTGGCTTCAGCGCGCTCTGCTACGCCGAATTCGCGACGGTAATTCCGATTTCCGGCAGCTCGTACTCCTATGCCTATGCCTCGCTGGGCGAACTGGCTGCATGGTTCATCGGCTGGAACATGGTTGCCGAATATGGCATCTCGGCGTCCGCTGTCGCCGCCAGCTGGACCGGCTACTTCACCAGCCTGCTCGACCACATGGGCGTGCACCTGCCGATCGCGCTCACTGAAGCGCCGCTGGCCTTCACCGATGGTCATCTGGTCGCCACCGGCCATTTGTTCAATCTGCCTGCCGTAGCGATCGTGCTGGCGCTGACCTGGCTCTGCTATATCGGCATTCGCGAGTCGTCCGGACTCAACGCGCTGATGGTGCTGGTCAAGGTCGGCCTGATCATCATCGTGGTCGTGGCTGGCTATCGCTATGTGAACCCGGAAAACTGGCATCCGTTCATTCCCGAGGCGCAAGGCGACGGCAAGTACGGCTGGTCCGGCATCATGCGCGGCGCGGCGATGGTGTTTTTCGCCTATATCGGCTTCGAGGCCACCTCGACCGCGGCGCAGGAATGCAAGAACCCGCAACGCGACCTTCCGTTCGGCATCCTGGTCTCGCTGGCGATATGTACGGTGCTGTATCTGGCGATGGCAGCCGTGCTGACCGGACTGGTGCCATACGGCGTGCTCGATACTTCGGAACCCGTGGTCACCGCGGTGGCTGCGCATCCCCAGCTGGACTGGCTGCGCCTGATCGTGGAGATCGGCGCGATGATCGGCCTGTCCTCGGTGATCCTGGTGATGATCATCGCGCAGCCGCGCATCTTCATGATCATGGCGCGCGACGGCATGTTGCCGCGGGTGTTCGCCAGGGTGCATCCGCGCTATCGCACGCCGCACATCAACACGCTGATCACCGGCGCGATGATTGCGTTGCTGGCCGCCGTGTTCCCGCTGGACCTGCTTGCCAATCTCACCTCGATGGGCACCTTGATCGCCTTCTCCGCGGTGTGCGCGGGCGTGCTTATCCTGCGTCACACCCTGCCCGACTTGCCGCGCACATTCCGCGTGCCGTGGGTGTGGTTCACCTGCCTGGCCGGCGTAGGCAGCTGCTTCGCCCTGCTTTTCAGTCTGGACTGGTTCAACTGGGCGATTCTGGGAATCTGGACCCTGCTCGGCTTCGCCATCTACTTCCTGTATGGCCGGCGCCACAGCGTCTTGCGGCTGGCGGCGATTGCGGCCGGCGCCAAAGAATAACTTCGTCCATACGCGGTAAAATCCCGGCAATTTCGTGTATATTCCGTGAAAAGTGCCAATCATGGGAAATCTGTTGAGCGACGCCTCCTTCAGTAATTTTCTCAGAAATTCATCTGCAACCTGCTGTTTTAATTGATTTTAACGATAAATTTTCAAGAGAATTCGAGGAGTTGATCGCCCAATCGCCGAACTCGGGAGTATCATCGCCAGTCCGCGGGTTGATCACTTGGCAGTGGGCCCCGGATCGCGGCTCGGCGTGTCAGGTGGGTAAGCTCCTCAGCCTGATGTGTCCGAGCCGCACTTTTGTCCGGAAGTTCTGCTGGCTTCCTGGTGGTGCAAACGCCCAAAGAAGAGGCCGGCTGACGCCGGCCTTTTCTTTGGGCAGCTTCGCGACCTCGCGGTCGCCAGCGATCAGGCCTTCTTGGGCGTGTGCGACACGCACCAGCCCTTCGCATTGACCGACTTGCCGGGGAACAACTGGCACGGTCCACGACCGCTCGGGCCACCACTGTAGAACTGGCAGTTGGTGCAATCGTCGCCAGCCTTGTACTTCGGATTGGTCGACTTGCCGGCATCCTCGACATAGGCCAGCGCCTTGGCGGTCGGATCGGCCTCGGTCACCGGCGGCAGGTCGGCCGCGCGGGCAAAGCGGGGCAATCCACCAACAACCACGGCAGCGGCCGCGGTGCCGGCGGCGACCTTGAGGAATCGGCGACGCGATTCGGTATCTTGTTCTTTCGACATGGGCAAGCCTCCGTCGTAACTATCCGGCGCACCCTGCTCCGGACTCCTGCCGATGTTACGCGTTGCGGGAAAACCTTTCCTGACTTGCGAGAATGGCTCTCATTACAAGCAGATGGATGACGTGCGCGTGGTACACTCGATCGCCATCTGGACGTCCAAATCGCATGCCCCAGACACTTCCCGCCACGATTCCAAGCAGTCTGTTCGAGCAACGTGCCGACGCCATCGTCGAGGCTGCGCGCGAGCTGTCGATCATGGGCTGGACACCGGCTACAAGCAGCAATTTCTCGATGCGCATCGATGCCACGCACGCGGCGATCACCATCTCCGGCAAGCACAAGGGCCGGCTTGGTCGCGACGACATCATGCTGATCGACCTGGATGGTCACGCCGTAGGCACCGACGCGCGTCCCAGCGCTGAAACCGCGTTGCATACCCAGATCTACCGTCGCTGGCCGGCCATGCAGGCGGTGCTGCACACCCACTCGCGCACGCAGAGCGTCGCCTCGCGGCTGTTTGCCGGCGGCGGGGTGATCCGCCTGCAGGGTTGGGAACTGCAGAAGGCGATCACCGGCTACCACACGCATGACAGCGTGCTGGAGATTCCGGTGTTCCCCAACACCCAGCACATGCCTGAACTGGTGGCCCGGGTGGACGCCTGGCTGGATGCCGGCAAGCCGTTGCATGCCTATCTGATCGACGGCCACGGCATCTATACCTGGGGCCGCGACATGGCCGAGACACAGCGCCACTTGGAGGCACTGGAATTCCTGCTCGGCTGCGAGCTGGATCTGCAACGAATGAGGGCATCATGAGCCGACTGCGCATCTTCGACGAACGCCATCCGCAATCTCCGCTGGCGGTGCTGGATCAGCACGCCGCCATCACGGCCGAACTGGCCCGGATCGGCGTGCGCTTCGAACAATGGGAGGCCAGCCAGCCGATCGCTCCGGGCGCCGGCCAGGATGCGGTCATCGCGGCCTATCGCAGCGACATCGATCGCTTGATGGGCGAAGCCGGCTATCAGGCCGTCGACGTGATCAGCCTCACACCCGACCATCCCGACCGCGTCACGCTGCGCCAGAAATTCCTCAGCGAGCATACCCACAGCGAAGACGAGGTTCGCTTCTTCGTCGCGGGGTCCGGTCAGTTCACCTTGCATGTGGAAGGAAAGATCTACGATGTGCTGTGCGAGAAAGGCGACCTGATCGGTGTGCCCGACGGCACCCGCCACTGGTTCGACATGAGTGAATCGCCGTACTTCGTGGCTATCCGCCTGTTCACCAACAAGGAGGGCTGGGTCGCGAATTTCACCGGCGACGAGATCGCCTCGCGCTTCCCGCGCATGGACCCCGTCGCGTAGATGCCCGTTCCCGCCGCCTTTTCCGAAGCCCGCATGCCCATGATCGAAATCCGCGCCATCGTCACCGACATCGAGGGCACCACCAGCTCGATCGACTTCGTTCGCGACGTGCTGTTTCCGTATGCACGCAAGCGACTGCCCGCGTTCGTCGAAACCCACGGCGACCGGCCGGAAGTACAACACTGGCTGCATGAGGCCGCCCGCGAAGCCGGACTGATCGAGGCCAGCCGCCAGGACATCATCGAGCTGCTGCTTGGCTGGATCGACCAGGACCGCAAGTCCACCGCGCTGAAAGCGCTGCAGGGCATGATCTGGAAAGACGGCTATGAAGCGGGCGATTACCGCGCCCATGTGTATCCCGAAGTGGCTGCGCGGCTGCGGGCGTGGCGCGCCGATGGGCTGCGCCTGTATGTCTATTCCTCCGGTTCGGTGCCGGCGCAGCAGCTGTTCTTCCAGCACAGCGACGCGGGCGACCTGAGTCCGCTGTTCGCCGGCTATTTCGATACCGAAACCGGGCCGAAGCGGGAAGCCGAATCCTACCGGCGCATCGCCGAGGCCATCGGCGAGCAGCCGCAGCACCTGTTGTTCCTTTCCGACATCGTGGCAGAACTCGACGCGGCACAGTCGGCCGGCTTCCAGACCGGCTGGCTGGTGCGCGAGCCGCAGCCGCTGCCCGACTCGCCACACCATCCGGTGCATCGCGATTTCGAAGCGATCAGCGTATAGCACCGCGCACGAGTCCCCCATGCGCAACGCCCTCACCATCCTGCTCGCCTTCGCTGCCGGCACGCTGCTGACCACGTGGTGGTCGGATCAGTCGGCAGCATCGCCACCGGGCAGCTATCTGGCGCCCGCATCAGCCACGTCCGCCATCCTGCCGCAGGACGTGACGGATGCCGCCATCCAGGTCGATGAAGGCGACCACTGGCCCGAGCAGGCCCCCACGCCGGAGCAGGTGCTCTATGCGCAGCCGCGCATGATGCGACAGGCGCTGGCGGAACTGGGTCCGCGCGTGCCGGGCAAACCGAACCTGTACCTGCTGACCTTTGCCGGCGATGGTGGCGAGGACGTGTTCCGCAACGAGGCGGAATACGCCGCGCAACTGTTCACGCAACGCTTCGGCGCCAGCACCCACAGCCTGGTGCTGGAAAACAACCCGGCCACCCTGACCACGCATCCGCTGGCCAGCTGGAGCAATCTGGAAGCCGCACTTGGCGGGCTGGGCCAGGTGATGCAGCCCGACCAGGACATCCTGCTGCTCTACGTCAGCAGCCATGGCGGCGAGGATCACGAATTGCTGGTCGACATGGACCCGCTGCCGCTGGACCAGATCGGCGCCAGCGACCTGGCCGGCATCCTCGCCCTGCATCCGTTCAAATGGAAAGTGGTAGTGGTCAACGCCTGCTACTCGGGCGGCTTCGTGCCGCCGCTGCGCGGCCCCGGCAGCCTGGTGCTCACCGCCGCACGCACGGATCGCAGTTCGTTCGGTTGCGGCAGCGACTCGGACATCACCTACTTCGGCAAAGCCTGGCTGGTCGACGCGCTGAACCATACCGACAACTTCGTCGATGCATTCACTCGGGCCCGCAGCGACATCGCCAGCTGGGAAAGGCAGGACAAGCTCACCCCATCCGAACCACAGATCGATATCGGCAGCGGTATCCGCGAACAACTGGCGCTTTGGCGCAAAGGCATCACGCCCGGATCGGCGGTACCGTTCAAGCCCGCGACGCCGGCATCGGCAAGCACCGCGCCGATGCGCCGATAGACAGGCAGCCTCAGCTTTTCGGCCAGCGCCACGCCTGAACCACGATCAGCAGCGACAGGACCACCTCGATCACGCCCAACGTGATGTAGAACCACCAGGCGCCCGGCATGGTCAGCAACATGATCACCGTATAGAACACGCCCAGCCCGATGTTCAACCAGCGACACAGTTGCGGCCACAACACCAGCGACAGGAACACCATCACGCCCGGCACCGCCAGCAACAACGCCGTGGCGACCAACGAAGCCTCGCTTACCGGCCCGACCGGCCCGGTACCGGCCAGCATGCCCTGCAACTTGCCCGGCACATACAGGCCGAAGTAGTCGCCGTAGATGTAGCAGAACATCAGCGCCGTCCACAGCCCCGACAGCCTGAATCGCGTGTGCACCTTGATGTCGCTCAGCGCGGCATGCTTCATCCCGCCCGCTCCGTCGAAGCTTGATCAGCAGTGGCGAAGGAATCCGGGGGCACACGCCCGTTTTCATCCCGAACACGCGCTCCCATGATCAGCAGCCACAGGCAGGTGGATACCTCGCCCAACGCCGCCGGCAAATGCACATAGCTGGAGAACGCCGTCTGCGCATATCCGGGCAGCAGCAAGTCGCCGCCGACGTCAACCAGATAGCCTGCGCCACCCAGTATCAGCAACACGCCAAGCAGGCGCGGCAGCAAACCGCTGCGGATCACCAGGAAGCCGAACGGAAACAGCCACAGCCCCCAGAACAGGCTGGCCACGAAGATGTCATGGCTCCACGCTTGCAGCGAAAGCCGGGCCAGGGCGCGCGTGGTATCCAGCGGCAGGCCACCGGCATCCGTCAGCAAACGCAAGGCATCCAGTCGATGTGCCACCCCGACCAGCGCCACCGGCACCGCGGTGACGGCGAGCGCCACCATCACCACCGCCGCGCCGCGATGCGCCGCGGATAACAACCGGAACAGCAACAGCGGCAGCAGCAGGAACGCGACCTGCTCGACGAGGAAGGACGCGAGGCCGGCACGAAACAGGTATTCGTGCGCCACGACATGGGTCAACAGGGCTTGCGGATCACCCGCCGCGGCGATCTTTCCGGGCACATAGCCGAGGCTGAAAAATCCGGTCACGACCACCACCAGATAGACCAGTCCCGCCCACCGCGCCATCCTGCTTTCGTTGCTCATGCGATGCTTCCTGCGATCCATCAGCTTGCCCCGGCGGACATCGGCAGCCAGTGTCGACGCAAAGGAATCGGCGCAATGAGTGCCGGAAGTAACGCGGTCCCGGACCCGAAACGCCGGCCACTACACTGGTTGATGCCGCTGCGCCAACACCTGCACGACATCGCCCAACGACAGTCCGCGCGCCCGCAACGCCACGGTGAGATGAAAGATCAGGTCGGCGGCTTCGCCCAGCAGTTCCTGGTCGTCCTGCACCACCGCCGCCAGCGCCGTTTCGACGCCCTCCTCGCCCACCTTCTGCGCGATGCGGCGAATGCCGCCCTCGAACAATGTGGTGGTGTAACTGCCCGCGGGTCGCTCGGCATGGCGCTGTGCCACCAGCGCGTCGAGTTCGGCCAGGAAGCCCAGCGGCGGCCGCACCTGCGCGCTGTCGCCGAAGCAACTGGAGGTGCCGGTGTGGCAGGTCGGGCCGCGGGGATCAGCCTGGATCAGCAAGGTGTCGGCATCGCAGTCGACGCGGATCGATTTCAGCGCCAGCACGTGGCCGGAACTCTCGCCCTTGGTCCACAACCGCTGCCTGCTGCGGCTGTAGAAGGTGACGTGGCCGCTGGCCCGGCTCTGCGCCAGCGCCTGGGCATCCATGTAGCCGAGCATCAGCACTTCACCGCTGCGCCAATGCTGCACGATTGCCGGCAACAGGCCGTCGCCCTTGGCCCAGTCGAGGCGGCTGGTATCGGTCGTGTCGGTCATTGCGTTGCTTCCATGGTGGATCACTGGCGTACCGGGACGCCATGTTCGTGCAGGTAGCGCTTGAGCGAAGGAATCGCGATCGCGCCGGAATGGAACACGCTGGCCGCCAACGCGCCGTCCACGTCGGCCTCCACGAAGGCGTCACGGAAATGCTCCGGCGCACCGGCGCCGCCGGAGGCAATCAACGGCACCTGGCAGATCGCGCGGGCCAGCGACAACTGTTCGATGTCGTAGCCGTGGCGTACGCCGTCGCTGCCCATGCAGTTCAGCACGATCTCGCCGGCACCGCGCTGCTGCGCTTCGACCATCCAGTCCAGCGTACGGCGCGACAAGGCCTGGGTCTTCGACGGGTCACCGGTGTATTGGCGCACGCGCCATTCGCCATCGGTGTCGCGCAACGAATCGATGCCGACCACCACGCACTGCACGCCGAATGCGGCGGCCAGTTCGTCGATCAATTGCGCACGCTCCAGTGCCGGCGAATTCACCGAGATCTTGTCGGCACCCGCGTGCAGCACCGCGCGCGCTTCCTCGACCGAGCGGATGCCGCCGGCCACACAAAACGGAATGTCGATCACGCGGGCAACCTTCTCCACCCAGCCGCGATCCACGCTGCGGCCCTCGGGACTGGCGGTGATGTCATAGAACACCAACTCGTCGGCGCCTTCGTCGCGATAGCGCAGCGCCAGCTCGACGATCTCGCCCATCACCACGTGATCGCGAAAGCGCACGCCCTTGACCACCTGGCCATCGCGCACGTCGAGGCAGGGAATGAGGCGGCGACTCAACATGCCAGGGCATCTTCCAGGGTGAAGCGCCCCTCCAGCAGCCCGCGCCCGAGAATCACCGCCTTCGCCCCGGCTTCGCGTGCCGCGCGGATGTCAGCCAGTGAGCGCACCCCGCCAGACGCCTGCAGGGCAAGTTCGGGAACGCAGTCGGTGAGGTGCCGATACAACTCGAGGTTGAAGCCGGCAAGCATGCCGTCGCGCTCGATGTCGGTGCACAGCAGGTGGCGCGCGCCGTGTTCGGCATACCAGGGCGCCAACTCGTCGAGGGTAGTCGGCTCGATCCGGGTCCAGCCCGCGCTTGGCAATAACCAGTCGTTGCCGACACGACGGGTATCCAGCGCAATGGTGATGCGGTCGCTGCCGAATGATTCCAGCCAGCCGGCAACCCGATCCCGATCGCGGATGGCCACGCTGCCCAACACCACACGGCGCACGCCCACATCGAACAGTCGGCGCAGGTCGGCTTCGTCGCGGACGCCACCGCCGGCCTGCACATCGATGCCGTGGTCGGCAATCGCCTTGATCACGGCCAGGTTGTCCAGCTTGCCCGAACGCGCGCCGTCGAGATCGACGACATGCAGCCAACGCGCGCCGGCATGCAGGTACCGCAAGGCCAGTTCCCGCGGGTCGGGCGTGTAGATCGTCTGCTGCTCGTAGTCGCCCTGCCGCAGACGCACCACGCGTCCTTCACGCAGATCGATGGCGGGAATGACATGGAAGCTCATAGGTCGAGGAAGTTCTTCAACAGACGCGCGCCGACAGCAGCCGAGCGCTCGGGGTGGAACTGCATGCCGTGGAAATTTCCACGGGCCACGATCGCTGAAAATTCTCCCGAAAAGTCGGTGCCGGCAAGGGTGAATTCACCCACTGGCACCGCGTAGCTGTGTACAAAATACACCTGATCGCCCTCACCCAGACCGGCCAGCAGCGGATGGGGCTGGACTGAACGCAAGCGGTTCCAGCCCATGTGCGGCACACGCCTGCCAGGCGCCTGCTGAAAGCGCCGCACACTGGCGGGGATCACGCCCAGGCAGGTGGTGTCGCCCTCCTCCGAATGCGTGCACAGCAATTGCATGCCCAGGCA
The DNA here is from genome assembly GCF_050026815.1 of Rhodanobacter ginsengiterrae. Lineage (NCBI taxonomy): Bacteria > Pseudomonadati > Pseudomonadota > Gammaproteobacteria > Lysobacterales > Rhodanobacteraceae > Rhodanobacter > Rhodanobacter ginsengiterrae. The sequence goes on from NZ_JALBWO010000054.1 coordinate 191,035, forward strand.
GACGCCGAGCACCGGTTGCTGCAATGAACGCAACAGCTCGACCAGCCCCAGTTGATGCAACCGCGCCATGCCGGGACCGGCGGCGCCGACGCCCGGCAGGATCACCTTGTCGGCGGCTCGAATGGTTGCCGCATCCGCGGTCAACGCGGCATCCACGCCAAGACGCTGCAGCGCATAGCGCACCGAGCCGATATTGGTGCCGCCGGCATCGACGAGAACCACGCCCATTACAGCGTCCCCTTGGTGCTGGGCAGTTCGCTCCCTTGGCGATGCAGCGCCTGGCGCAATGTGCGCGCCACGACCTTGAAACAGGCTTCGACCATGTGGTGCGCGTTGTCGCCGTGCACCGACAAGTGCAGGTTCGCACCCAGCGTCTCGCACAGCGAGCGAAAGAAATGCGGCACCAGTTCGGTCGGCACTTCACCGACGCGTTCGCGCGGGAAGCTGCCCTCGAACACGAAGTACGGACGGCCGGACAGGTCCAGCGCGGCGCTGGCCTGCGTTTCGTCCATCGGCAGGGTGAAGCCGTAGCGACCGATGCCGCGTTTGTCACCAAGCGCCTGCTGCAGCGCCTGGCCCAGAGCCAGCGCGCAATCCTCGATGGTGTGGTGTTCGTCGATATGCGTGTCGCCATCGCAGCGCAGTTCCAGCGCGAAGCCGCCGTGCTTGCCGATCTGTTCCAGCATGTGGTCGAAGAAGCCCAGCCCGGTATGCGCCCTGGGCTCGGCCACGCGATCCAGATCGACGCTGACGGTGATGCGGGTTTCCTTCGTGTGGCGGACTACCGTGGCGGTACGCGGCGCGTCGAGCATGTCGTGCGCAAGGGCTTCCCAACTGACGCCCAGCGGACCGACGCGACAGCCGCGCACGCCGAGGTTGGCGGCGAACTGCAGGTCGGTTTCGCGATCACCGACCATCGCCGAAGCGGCGCGACTCCAACTGTCGTCGGCGAGATAATGGCGCGCCAGGCCGATGCCGGGTTTGCGCGTGTCCATACCTTCATGTGCAAAGCTGCGGTCGACCAGCACCTCGCGAAAGCGGATGCCTTGCGAGGCGAGAATGCGCAGCAGCAAGTCGTGCGGGCCGGTAAAGTCCGCTTCCGGAAAACTGTCGGTGCCCAGGCCGTCCTGATTGGTCACCATCACCAGTTCATAGCCCGCCCCCACGAAGCGCTGCAAGGCGGCGATCACGCCCGGCAGCAGGGCCAGTTTTTCATAGCTGTCGATCTGCTGGTCGGCCGGTTCCTCGATCAGGCAGCCGTCGCGATCGACAAACAGGAGCTTTCTCTGCTTCATGCCGATCCCCCCGCAAGACCCCGGTCATCCATGGCCGGACTCTTCAAGACAGCCAGCATCGTGTCGTTCTCCGCGGGGGTGCCGATGGTAATGCGCAGGGCGTCACCCAGCTTCGGATAGCGGCGGATGTCGCGCACTACGACACCGGCGGCCAGCAGTCGCTGATGGATCGCCGCGGCGTCATCGAAGCGCACGGCGAGAAAATTCGCCTGCGATGGCAGCACCGCGCGCACGCAGGCCAGCGCAGCCAGCGCCCCGCGCACGCGTTCGTGCTCATTGCGCAACACCGCCAGGTGTTCGCGTGCCTGCGCCTGACCCGCGTCGGAAAGCGCGGCCATCGCGGCCGCGACGCACGGCAGCGGCAACGGATACGGCGGCATGATCCGGCGCAGCAGCGCGATCACTTCGGGGTTGGCCAGCAGGCAGCCGATGCGCGCGCCAGCCAGCGCCCAGGCCTTGGACAAGGTTCGCAGCACGGCCAGGTACTCGTAGCGGTCGATCAGCTCAGCCACGCTGCTTTCGTAGGCGAACTCGATGTACGCCTCGTCGACCACCAGCAAGGCCCGACCATCGAGCATCTGCAGCAGGCGCTCGATGGCCTCGCGCGGCACGCACTGGCCGCTGGGATTGTTCGGCGTGCAGATGAACACCAGCTTCACCGCCGGGGTGACCGCAGCCAGCACTGCCTCCACGTCCAGCGTGAAGTCATCGGCCAGCGGTACTTCGATCACCGCGGCGTCCTGGACGCGGGCGCAGACGCCGTACATGCCGAATGTCGGTGGCTGGATCAGGATCGCGTCCTCGCCGGCGCGGCAGAAAGCACGAATCAGCAGATCGATCGCCTCATCACTGCCACGGCCGACCAGCAGTTGTTCCTGGCGCACGCCGTACAGCGCCGCCAGGGTCGCGATCAGCGCCGCCGGTTGCGGCTCGGGATAACGGTTGCAGCCCAGGCCATCGTCGCCCAACGGCGCCCACGCTGATTCGTTGGCGTTGAGGAAGACCTGCCCGCCAGCGGCTTCCATGCGTGCGGAGGAATATGGCTGCATCGCGCGAATCTCCGGCCGTGCCAGTTCGAGCACGCTCATGACGTCGCCTCCAGCGCCGCCAGGCGCAACGTCACCGCGCGACGATGCGCCTCCAGTTGCTCGGCGGCCGCCAGCGTCGCGGTGCACGGCCCGATATTGCGCAGGCCATCGGCAGAGAGCTCCTGCACGCTGATCTGCTTCTGGTAGCTCGCCACCGACACGCCGCTGTAGCTGCGCGCGTGGCCGTAAGTCGGCAGCACATGGTTGCTGCCGCTGCAGTAGTCGCCGACCGATTCCGGCGTCCATTGTCCGAGGAAGATCGAGCCGGCACTCTCGATGCCGTCGAGCAGATCGCGCGGCACGGCGACCTGCAGGATCAGGTGCTCGGGCGCGTAGCGATTGCTCACCTCGATCGCCTGGGCCAGCGATTCCACCGCCATCAGGCGGCTCTGCGCCAGCGCCTGGCGGGCGATCGCGTTGCGCGGCAACTCCGCGCATTGGCGCTCGACCTCGAGCGCCGCCGCGTCCAGCAGATCCGCCGATGGACTCAGCAGGATCACCTGCGAATCCGGTCCATGCTCGGCCTGCGACAACAGGTCGGCGGCGACGAACACCGGGTTGGCGTCGGCGTCGGCGATCACCAGCACCTCGGACGGACCGGCCGGCATGTCGATTCCGGCGCCCTCCGGATCGGCGGACACCTGCAACTTCGCTTCGGTGACCCAGGCGTTGCCGGGACCAAACAACTTGTCGCATTTGGGTACGCTGGCCGTGCCGTAGGCCATCGCGGCAATGGCCTGTGCACCGCCGAGCTTGAATACCTTGTGCATGCCGGTCAGCCGCGCGGCATACAACACCGCTTCGTCGCAGCGGCCATCGGCGCGCGCGGGCGAGCACAACACCACCTCGCGGCAACCGGCGATCTGCGCCGGCACGCCCAGCATCAGCGCGGTCGACGGCAACGGCGCGCTGCCGGCCGGCACGTACAAGCCGACCCGGCCGATCGGCCGCAGCATCCGTTCCACCCGCACGCCCGGGGCGGTGTCCACCGCCACCGGCTGCAGGGCGGCGGCGCGATGGAACAGCTCGATGCGCGCAGCGGCTTCGCGGATCGCGGCTTTCAGCTCGGGCGCCAGCGCCGCCTCCGCCGCAACGAACTCGGCCTCGCCCACCTCGAGCACATCCAGCGTGCAGCGATCGTACTTTTCGCTGAGTTCGCGCAAGGCCACGTCGCCGCGTTCGCGCACGGCGGCAATGATCTGCTCTACGTCACGACGCAATTCATCCGCACGCGATTGCGTCGGTCGGGCCAGCGCCCCGCGGCGGCCCGCGTCATCCAGTGCATTCCAGTCGAGACGCTTCATGCCAGCATTTTCTCCACCGGCAACACGAACATCTCGCGCGCACCGGCCTTCTTGATTTCTTCCAGCTGCCGCCAGCTCACCTCGCCGGCGCACAGCGCCTGCAACATCAATTGATCGGGCTGACCAGCCACCGGCAACAGCGTCGGCTGCGGACCGCCGGGCAGCAAGCGGATCACCGCTTCCAGCGTATGGCGGGAGGTCTGCAACAGCAGCAGGCGCGATTCGCGCACCTGGATCACGCCGTCCAGCCGCTTCAACAGCAATTCGAGCATGTCGCCGCGCTCGTCCACCGGCAAGGTCAGCGGACCGGCAAGTACCGCTTCGCTCTCCAGCAGCACATCGGCTTCGCGGAGCTGATTTGCCACCAGCGTGCCACCGCTCTGGACCAGGTCGCAGATGGCGTCGGCGGTGCCGAGCTTGGGGGCGATCTCGACCGAGCCCGCCAGCGTCACCACGCCCGCCTCGATGCCTTGCGTGCGCAGCCATTCGCCAAGCAGGCCGGGATACGAGGTGGCGATGCGCCGTCCCGCCAGGTCTTTCGGCTCGCGGTAGTCCAGCTCCTGCGGCACCGCGATCGACAATCGGCAGCGGCCGAAGCCGAGCGGCCGCAATTCGGCCAGTGGCTCGCTGTCGCGCCCGGCGGTGAGCTGGAACTCGCCCAGCACGTTGCGACCGACGATGCCCAGGTCGCATACACCCTGGGCGATCAGGCCCGGAATGTCGTCATCGCGCACCAGCAGCAGGTCGACCGGCTCGCCTTCGCCGAAGCAGAACAGCTTGTCGCGGCTCTGCCTGAAGCTGAGCCCGCAGCGGGTCAGCAGGTCCAGCGCGGGCTCGGTCAGTCGACCGGATTTCTGCATCGCGATACGCAAACGATCCCGCGGCTTCATGCTTTCTTCCTGGCTGTTTGTGCGTGCCGCCGCGCCGCCCGGGCAGCGGCGGCCAGATAGCCGCCACTGCCTTGATTGAGATAGCGCGCCACCCGCCCGATCGTGGTGATGCTGACGGCCGTGCGCTCGTGGATCTCGCGATAAGACACCCCTTCCAGCAGGTAGGGAACCACCCGCCAGCGGTCGACCAGCACCTCGAGCTCCGCTGGCGTGCACAGGTCACTGAGGAAGGCGCCCATCTCCTCGCTGTCGCGCAGGGACAGCAACGCCTCGTAGAGACTTTGTTCGGCGTCCCCCGGCGGGGACTCAGGATCCAGCGATCGACGCTTCATAATGTACTAACGCATTAACACAATGATGCAAAGCATACGCGACGAATGACCGGTTGGCAACGCATGATTCAATCGGCCCCACCGAAGTCCAGGCCGTATCCGACCACCCGCATCGGCTGGCGCGCTGCCGCGCCCCAAACAAAAACCCCCGCCGAGGCGGGGGTTTCGTGCAGCAGCTGCAGAGAAAGCTGGCTCAGGCCGACTTCTTCTTCGGCGCGGCCTTCTTGGCAGCGGCCGGCTTGGTCACGGTCGACTTGACGCCCACCACGGCCGGCAGCACGCCGTGTGCACGGGTATTGCCGTAGCTGCCGCGATAGGTCTTGCCGCGACGGGTCTTGCGATCGCCCTTGCCCATGGGGAACTCCTTGATTTATTGGATGAACGGCCTGCCATCATAGCAGCGTACCGGCGTGGCGGGATAGTCGGCGATGGCGATGCCCGGCGCGGTATCAGGTCGGACAGGATGGCTCCCCGGGGGCACAGACGCGCCACCGCCTGATGGACGATCCAGCCCACCAGCACGAACTGGCTCAACGCATCGACGAAAACCGGCCAGCACGCCCATCCGGCCGCAGCCATAGCTGCGCCAGGCATTTGCCGCGGGTCGTTGCTTCGCGCTCATGGCCCTGAGCGTCATCGCATGCGTGCGGGGGATCGTGATGATGGTGCGGCACGTCCACGCGCACATGCCGGAAACGCGCGCGGCCGTTACAGAATCACCGGCTCAATGCGCGCACTGCGGGCCGTGGACATGCGGGTGATCGCGACGGCTGTCCAGCCGCAGGTTGACGAAGTGCGCCACCGCCAGCATCAGGCCGCCACACGTCACCAGCACGCTGTGCAGCACCGGCGAGCCGATGTTGATGAAGGCAATGCCCAGCAGCAGCAGGGCCAGCCCCGGCACAGCCATGCGCAGCGGCAACGCACTTCGGTGCCGGCGATAGCCGCGCACCAGCACCAGGGCAGCGAGCACACACGCGCACAGCACGAAGATGCGCTCGAAGCGATGGTCAGCGAGAAATTCCATGCCGATCAGCGGCAACAGGGCAAGCACGAAGGGCAGCAGGGCACAGTGGATGGCGCACAGGAACGACGCGGTCGCGCCGACGCGATCGGCAAGATGCCACCAACGGGATTTGCTCGACTGCTCGGATGTCATCGATTCGCCCCGGCATCACCAGACGTGGTGACTCTGAAGCCGGCAGGTCGAATGTTACATTGTAACATCAGCCGGCGCCATCCCCCTGCTGCTGGTGTTCAGGCCTTGCGGCAATTCCGGCACGTGCCATGCACTTCCAGGGTCTGCGCCTGCGGCCGGAAGCCCAGTGCTTTGGCTTGCGCCTCGATCAGTTCGGCCACCCGTTCATCGCAGACTTCCTGCGCACTCAGGCAGGTATCGCAGATCAGGAACGGCACCTGGTGCGCTTCGGCCGGGTGATGGCAGGAAACGAAGGCGTTGATCGATTCCAGTTTGTGGATGAACCCGTTCTCGAGCAGGAAGTCGAGAGCGCGGTAGACGGTCGGCGGTGCTGCGTTCCCGTGCTTTTCGCGCAGCTGGTCGAGCAGGTCGTAAGCCTTCATCGGCTTGTCCGCGGCGGCGATCAGTTCCAGCACTTCCTTGCGCAGCGGGGTCAGGCGCAGGCCACGCTCCTCGCTGGCGTGCTCGACCGCCCGCACGAAGCCCTTCGCATCGTCGTGGTGATGCCCGTGGTGCGAGTGCGAATTGCTGGCGGCGTCGTGGCTCAAGATGTCACCTCGTGGAGATCATACACCGCAGCCCACCAGGTGCCGGATGGCATCAACGGGGCAGCGGCGGTGGTTTAGCGCTTGGCAGCCGGCGGGGTTTGCACAGGATCACGATCCAGCCGATCGGACCGAGCACCCAGGCCCAGGCGATGCTTTCCAGCAATCGCCCGCGCCACCACCCAAGCAGGGCGCCCACCGCAACAAACAGCAGGTTCCACCAGAACATGGCTGCCCACGGCACCATATTCAACAGGTTGAAGAAAACGTGCCAGAACGCGCCCGGTGCGTCGGGGTCGACGCCCTGGGTGGCCCGGGCCAGCAGTTCGTCCATGCCGCGCTCAGTGCGTCATCGACAGGATTGCCGGATCAACCGCGAGCCCGCGCGATGGCCGCGTCGATGCGCCTGAGTGCTTCGGCACGACCGGCCAGATAGATCGTCTGGTCGATCGACGGCGACACCTGACTACCGGTGATCGCCACCCGCAACGGCTGGGCGATCTTGCCCATGCCCAGCTCGAGCTTCGCTGCCACCTGCTCGATCACCTGGTGGATCGGCTCCGGCTGCCATGCACACTCTGCGAGCAACGCCTTCGCCGCTTCGAGCACGGCAACCGCGGTGTCGTTTTTCAGGTGCTTGGCAACCGCCTTGTCGTCCCATTCGGCGATTGGTGCATACCAGATCTTCGCCCGCTCAGTCATTTCCTTCAGCGTGTGCACGCGATCACGCAACGCCACGATCACTTCGGCCGGTGCGGGGCCGTGGCTGAAGTCGATGCCGGCGCGATGCAGGTGCCATTCGAATTCGGCCACCAGGGACGACGGCTCGTCGGTCTTCAGATAATGCTGGTTGAGCCACGCCAGCTTCTCGGTGTCGAAGCGCGAGGCCGCCTTGTTGCAATCGGCGATGTCGAACAAGGCGATCATCTCCTCGCGCGAGAAGATCTCCTGGTCGCCATGCGACCAGCCCAGCCGCACCAGGTAATTGAGGATCGCGTGCGGCAGGAAGCCATCGGCACGGTAGTCCATCACGCTGACCGCGCTGGTGCGCTTGGACAGCTTCTTGCCCTCCTTGTCCAGGATCATCGGCAGGTGGGCGAACTCCGGTACCGGCGCGCCCAGCGCCCTGTAGATGTTGATCTGCCGCGGGGTGTTGTTGACATGGTCGTCGCCACGGATCACCTCGGTGATGCCCATGTCGATGTCGTCGACCACCACCGCAAAGTTGTAGGTCGGCCAGCCGTCGGAACGGAAGATCACCAGATCGTCCAGCTCGGTGTTGGCCCATTCGATGCGGCCCTTCACCTTGTCCTCGAACACCACCGAACCCTCGTGCGGATTGCGGAAGCGGATCACCCGGTTCGGATCCTCGCGATACGGCTCGTTGCGGTCGCGGTAATAGCCGTTGTAGCGCGGTTTCTGGCCGTTCGCCATCGCCGTCTCGCGCATCGCCTCGATCTCGGCCTTGCTCTCGTAGGCGTAGTAGGCGTTGCCGGCGGCGACCAGTTCGTCGGCCACCTGCTTGTACCGTTCCAGTCGCCGGGTCTGGTAGAACGGACCCTCGTCGGCATCCAGATCAAGCCAGTGCATCGCGTCGAGGATTGCCTGCACCGCTTCGTCGGTGGAACGCTCGCGATCGGTGTCCTCGATGCGCAGGATGAATTCACCACCGCGACGACGCGACTCCAGCCAGCAATACAACGCCGTGCGGGCGCCGCCGATGTGCAGGAAGCCGGTGGGACTGGGAGCGAAGCGGGTACGTACGGTCATGGGCGTCTTGGAAGAGCGTCAAACTCCCATTTTAGCCGAACGCGTCGCCCGCCATGTGCTCAATGAGCGTCCATGCAGTCCCAGCCACTGCACACCATGGCGTTGGGGTCGCCGAAACCACCACCCAACAGCACGGATTGCCATGGCCCGCCCGGCGGCACGGCATGGATCGCCGCCCGGTCATCCGTCAGATCGATCCGCGGGCTGTCTTTCACCTCCGGCGGTTCGCGCAGCAGGACATATTTGACGGTGAACAGCGGATGGTGCCGAGCAGCGGGCGCGGATGCAGCCGCCGATTCGCGCACCGGCTGCTCCTGCTGCATGGATGACGCGAACACCGTCGGGGCCAGCGACATGGACAAGGCAAGCGCGAAAATCGGCAGCTTCATGGCAACCCTCCCAAGAGGACCCGGCAACCCGGCAATCTACTTCACGTGAATGGTGATCTTCTTCGACACCAGCGCCGGCTCGAACGGCACGTGGTTCTGGTCGCCGAGTTCCAGTTGCAATGTGTGGGTTCCGGGGGCCAGCTTGAGCGTGGTCTGGGTCTGCCCACCGCCGAAGTGGATGTGCTTCGCATCAACCGGAATCGGCTGGCCCGCGGCGGGCAACGCCTCCACGTCGACCAGCAAGTGGTGGTGGCCGGTGTGCTCCTTGCCCACACCTGCCGGCGCGACGCCCATGCCCTTGAGGCCGAAACGCACGGTGACCTCCCGACCCACGCCGGCGCCATCCACCGGCGAGATGATGTAGACCTCGGCATCGGCCGGCGCCTGGGTGCGCGGCAGGCCGGTAGCGTCGGCAGCCATGATCGTTCCGGTAAGCCCGGTCAACGCGAGGGCGAGCAGGATGCGCTTCATCATCTTCTCCAGCGAAAGGGTCGAATCCCAGTGTAAGCGCAGCGTCACCCACCCGCCATGCCGATGCAACGCCACGCCGCGATGCTGGGCCAAGCCAGCACGGATATGGTCATGCGCATCGGCATTGTCAGCGAAACCTATCCACCCGAAATCAACGGCGTCGCGCTGACCGTGCACGGCTTCGCCGCCGGCCTGGCGGCCCGCGGCCACGACATCGAACTGGTTCGTCCACGCCAGCAGTTGCCGCATCGCGACGAACCCGGCATCGAAGTGATCGAACTGCGCGGTGCTTCCCTGCCCCGCTATCCCGAACTGCGCTTCGGGCTGCCGGCGGGGCGGGCGCTGTTTCGGCGCTGGTCGCGGCAACGCCCCGAGGTGATCTACATCGCCACCGAAGGTCCGCTCGGCTGGTCGGCGGCACGTGCAGCCAGGCGGCTGGGCATACCGCTATGCAGCGGTTTCCACACCCGCTTCGATCACTACGCCAGCCACTACGGCATGGGCTTGCTGGCGCCGCTGGTGCGCGGCTATCTGCGCCGCTTCCACCGGCGCACGGTCGCCACGCTGGTGCCGACCCATGCACTTGCACGGGAATTGAACACCATGGGCATCACCAATACCCACGTGCTGCGTCGCGCGGTGGACACGCAATTGTTCCACCCCGGCCGGCGCAACGAAGCCTTGCGCGCCAGCTGGGGTGTCGACCCGGCCACACCGGTGGTTTTGTACGTCGGGCGGATCGCCGCCGAGAAGAATCTCGACCTGGCGATCCGGACCTTTTCCGCGATTCGCCAGCAGGTGCCGCAGGCACGTTACCTGTGGGTCGGCGATGGCCCGGAACGCCCGGCCCTGCAGGCGGCGCATCCGGATTTCCTCTTCGCCGGCATGCAGCGCGGCGAGGCGCTGGCCCGACACGTCGCCAGTGCCGACCTGTTCCCGTTTCCCAGTCTCAGCGAAACCTTCGGCAACGTGATCATCGAGGGCCTGGCCGCCGGGCTGCCGGTCGTGGCCTACGCCGAGGGCGCCGCGCGCGAGCACGTCGAAGACGGCGTCAATGGCTATTGCATCGAGTCCGGCAACGCCCGCGCCTTTGTCGACGCCGCGGTGCGGCTGGCCAGCAATCCGGCGCTGATCCGGCACATGGGCCGCGCCGCCCGGGTCAGCGTGGCCGGACTTTCGCCGGAGTCGGTGATCCGCGATTTCGAAACCCTGCTGCGCGAGATGGCCGAGGAGAACCTGCATGAGCATGCCGCCGTCACCGCCCACTTCTGACTTCCCGCCGAGGCCGCGCTTCGCGCTGGACCTCCGCCTCTGCGTGATCGCCAACCACTGGGGTGCGCGCCGCGCGGTGGGACTGTTTTTCATCGGCGTCAGCCGGCTGGGCGATGGCGTGTTCTGGTACACGCTGATGCTCACGCTGGGCCTGCTGGGGGGGCAGCGCGGCCTGTTCGCCGCGCTGCACATGGCGGCCACCGGACTGACAGCCCTGCTGCTGTATCAAGCGCTCAAGCGCTGGACGAAACGTCCCCGTCCGTATCGCGCCTGCCCCGGCGTCAACGCCCACCTGCCGCCACTGGATGAATTCAGTTTCCCGTCCGGCCACACCATGCAGGCGGTGAGCTTCACTGTCGTGGCGCTCGCCTGGTATCCGCAGCTGGCGCCCCTGCTGCTGACCTTCACCACCTTGGTCGCGGCGTCGCGAGTGGTTCTCGGACTGCACTACCCCAGCGACGTACTCGCCGCGATTGTCCTCGGCGGCGGGCTTGGTGGCCTGTCGCTGTGGCTGGCATCGACCGTGGCTTGAACCGCCCCGCTGCGCAACCTTTGCGCACGCCGTCACGAGTTCCTTTGCGCTCAGACAGATAGCCTACTTGTCCACAGGCTTTACCGGGTCTGCTCCACAATCGCTGTGGAGAACCATGCATGGCTGCGCAAAAAAGCGACAAAGCAAGCCAAGTGCCCGCCAGCCAAAGGCGAACGGCGGTTGTCCACAGGCTTGTACAGAACCCACCCACACTGGCTGTGGAAAACTTTGCCGGGCACGCGCCACCGGCGTGGGCAGTTCGTGACCAGCGCGTGGCAAGTCACTGATCGACAATCGCGCAATCGTGCTTGTCCACAGCCTTTGCCACAACGCTTCCACAGCGGCTGTGGAAAACCCCGACGCGGATACGACGATGCCGCCCGAAGGCGGCATCGCAGCGAGGCGGCGGGACATCCCGACTCAGGCCGCGCGATCGGCCCGGGTCAGGATGCCGAACAGGTCGGCCAGCTTGTCGCGCATCTCGCGACGGTCGACGATCAGGTCGAGCGCGCCGTGATCCACCAGGAACTCCGAACGCTGGAAGCCTTCCGGCAGCGTCTCGCGCACGGTCTGTTCGATCACCCGCGGGCCGGCGAAACCGATCAGCGCCTTCGGTTCGCCGATGTTGATGTCGCCGAGCATCGCCAGGCTCGCGGACACGCCGCCGGTGGTCGGGTTGGTCAGCACGCTGATGTACGGCACGCCGGCATCGCGCAGACGCGCCAGCGCGGCCGAAGTCTTCGCCATCTGCATCAGCGAGAACAACGCTTCCTGCATGCGCGCACCACCGGTGGCGGAGAAGCACACCAGCGCGCTCTTGTCGGCCAGCGCACGTTCGGCGGCGCGGGCGAATTTCTCGCCGACCACCGAACCCATCGAACCGCCCATGTAGGCAAACTCGAACGCCACCGCCATCAGCGGCCGGCCCTTGAGCTTGCCGCTCATGGCGACCATCGCGTCCTTCTCGCCGAGCTTCTTCTGGGTCGCGGTGATGCGGTCGCGGTACTTCTTGGAGTCGCGGAATTTCAGCGGATCGGTAGGTTCCAGACTGGCCCACAATTCCTGCGCCGACCCTTCATCGAGCAGCGCATCCAGCCGCATCCGCGCACTGATGTAGTGGTGGTGGCCACACTTCGGACACACCATCAGGTTGCGCTCAAGCTCCGGCTTGTACAGCACGGTGCCGCAACCGCCGCACTTTTCCCACACGCCTTCGGGCACCGAACCCTTGCCGCCGTTGGCACCCTGCGGACGGGTGCGCGGATTCATGATTTTCTGCAGCCAGTTCATCGCAACACCTCGAACGTTCCTGACCTGAAACGGTCAGGTGACCGTCTCAGTGTGCATCCAGCGCCGCACGGATCGGCTGCAGGAAATCCCGGGCACGCGCCGCGATATCCGCCGCGTCCGTGGCGCCTGCCAACCTTTCAACCAGCGCACTGCCGATCACCACCGCGTCGGCAAAGGCTCCGATCGCCAACGCACTCGCCGCGTCGCGGATACCGAAACCGACCGCCACCGGCGCACTGGCGCGACGACGAATCTCGGCAACCCGCACGGCGATGTCGCTGGTACTGAGCTGCGCCGCGCCGGTAATGCCGGCGAACGACACATAATACAGGAAGCCTTCGGCCGCACCGCACAGCTGCGCCATACGCACGGGTGCGGTGGTTGGCGCGGCGAGCAGGATCCGCTGCAGGCCGGCAGCGCGCAGCGGCTGCAGTACCGCCGATTCCTCCAGCGGGCAATCCACCAGCAGCACGCCATCGACGCCGGCTGCGACGGCCTCCTGCGCGAAGCGCGCGTAACCGTGGATCTCGAGCGGATTCAGATAGCCCATCAACACGATCGGCGTATCGGCGTCGCGTTGACGGAATTCGGCGACCCAGTCCAACACTTCGGTGAGGCCGATGCCTTTGGCAATGGCGCGTTCGCTGGCGTGCTGAATCACCGGTCCATCGGCCATCGGGTCGGAGAACGGTATGCCGAGCTCGATCAGGTCGGCACCGGCGTCGACCAGCGCATGCATCAGCGCGACCATGTGGGCGGGCGCGGGATCACCGGCGGTGACGAACGGGATCAGCCCCGTGCGGCCGGCACGCTTGAGGGCGGCGAAGCGACGGTCGATGCGGTTCATACCTGGACTCCTTCGCGCGCGGCGATGGTGTGCACGTCCTTGTCGCCGCGGCCGGACAGGTTGCACAGCACGATGCCGTCCTGTGGCAGCTCGCGTGCCAGCTTCATCGCCTGCGCCACCGCATGGCTGGATTCCAGCGCGGCGAGAATGCCTTCGGTGCGCGCCAGCAGATGGAACGCTTCCATCGCCTCGTCGTCCGTCACGCCGACATACTCGGCGCGCCCGGCATCCTTCAGGAACGCATGCTCGGGGCCGACACCCGGATAGTCGAGCCCGGCCGAGATCGAGTGTGTCTCGGTGATCTGGCCGTTGTCGTCGCACAGCACGTAGGTGCGATTGCCATGCAACACACCCGGCCGCCCGGCCGCCAGCGATGCCGCGTGATGCCCGGTGGCGATGCCCTCGCCCGCCGCCTCGGCGCCGACAATGCGCACGTCGGCATCGTTGAGGAATTCGTGGAACAGGCCGATCGCGTTCGAGCCACCCCCGACGCAGGCGGTCAGCACATCCGGCAGGCGACCGTACTGTTCCAGCATCTGGGCGCGCGCCTCGCGCCCGACGATCGCGTTGAAGTCGCGCACCATCTTCGGATACGGATGCGGACCGGCCACCGTACCGATGATGTAGAAGGTGTCGGCCACGTTGGTGACCCAGTCGCGCATTGCCTCGTTCAGCGCGTCCTTCAAGGTCTTCGAACCGGAGGTCACCGGCACCACTTCGGCGCCGAGCAGCTTCATCCGGTACACGTTGATCTTCTGCCGCTCGATGTCCACCGCGCCCATGTACACCACGCACTTCATGCCGAAACGCGCGGCCACGGTGGCGCTGGCCACGCCGTGCTGGCCGGCGCCGGTCTCGGCGATCACCCGCTGCTTGCCCATGTGCCGCGCCACCAGCGCCTGGCCGATGGTGTTGTTGATCTTGTGCGCGCCGGTGTGATTCAGGTCTTCGCGCTTGAGCAGGATGCGCGCCCCGCCGACATGCTGCGACAACCGTTCGGCGTGATAGATCGGGCTGGGCCGCCCGACGTAATGCTTCAGGTCGCGATCCAGCTCGGCGAGAAAGGCAGGATCGATGCGCAGTCGCTCATAGGCCTCGCTCAACTCGGCCAGTGGCGCCATCAGGGTTTCCGCCACGTAGCTGCCGCCATATGCACCGAAACGGCCGTGGGCGTCGGGCCAGCGGTGGTAGTCCTGGATCGTGGGCATGGGCGGATTCCTGTGGTGTAGAAGAACTGACGAAGCGACCGTCGAGAGCACGGTCAAACCGCAGCTTATCGCATCAATGATCCGGCAAAAAAGCGATAATATCGCCATGACACGTCAGGAAAACTCAATCATGTCAGGACGCGAGCTGCCACCCTTGAATGCCTTGCGCGCCTTCGAGGCGGTGGCCCGCCTGCAAAGTGTGAGCCGTGCCGCGGCGGAACTGCACGTCACCCACGGCGCGGTCAGCCGGCAATTGCGCCTGCTGGAGGAGGCGCTGGGTCGCACGCTTTTCACGCGGCAAGGGCGCGCGCTGGCGCTGAGCGAAGCCGGCCAGCAGTTGCACGACGGCATCGGCAGCGCCTTCGAGCAATTGCGCGACAGCTGGGCCGGGATGCGCCAGCGCGACACCCAGGCGCCGTTCGTGCTCGGCTGCGCCAGCAGCCTGCTGGCACGCTGGCTGATCCCGCGACTGGACCGGCTTGCCCACGACCTGCCCGAATTGCGACTGCATCTGTCGGCGCAGGAGTCGTCGCCCGTCCCGGAGCTGGGCAGCCTGGACGCTCTGTTGCTGCTGTCGGCCCCGCCCTGGCCCGCGGGCTGGCAGGTCGACACGCTGGCACCGGAGCGGATCGGCCCGGTGGTCAGCCCGCGTTACCCGGGCTGGTCGCGACTGCAGCACCAGCCGCCCGAATGCCTGCTTGACGAACCAGTCCTGCACACCACCTCGCGTCCTCAAGCCTGGCCCGAATGGCTGCATGGGGCCGGCTTGCCGCCGTCACGGGCAGCCAGCGGCGCAGGCTTTCCGCATCTCTATCATCTGCTGGAGGCGGCGATCGCCGGTCTTGGCGTGGCGATTGCGCCGGCACCGCTGGTGGCTGATGAGCTGACGGCGGGCCGCCTGCTGGCGCCGTGGGGATTCCAGCCCACCCCGGGCAACTGGATCCTGGCCACACCGCAGCGATCGAGCGACCGCCGTGCGGCCGCGCTGGCGCAATGGCTGCGCCTGGAACTCGCGGGCGGTTGAGTCGTCCGAACGCGCTACAGATAGCGGCGGATCATGCCCTTCAGTTGCTCGACCCGCTCCGGGGTCAGCGGGCCGAGGATGCCGCGCGCATGCTCGGGAATATGCGCCGCCGGGTCCTCCTCGCCGAACACGTAGTGCTCAAGCAAGGCCCGCCACGCGGCGCGATCGGCCGGGTCCAGCGACTTGAAACTGAGGATCGCGTGCAGCAGTCCGTCCAGCGCTGCCGGTGTGGCTCGACCCCGTCCGCTACCCGGGATCCACCAGTAATTGACCAGCGCATTGATCTGCTGCAGCGAAGTCACGTGGTGCCACCACAACGGTGGAACGAAGATCGCGTCACCGGGCAGCAACTCGGTGACCTGCGCGTGGGCCAGTGCCTCGCGCAGGCGCGGGAAGCGTGGATCATCGACCTGATCCAGTCGGGCCATGCTGATCGCCGCGCCGGTCGGCGCGAAATCCAGCGGCCCGACGTAAAGGTTGCGTACCTGCCCGGGAGGAAACAGGGTGAAACGCCGGCTGCCACAGACCACACAGGCGATGTTGGCGTATTCGTCGAAATGTGCCGGCGTGGTGACCCGGTTGCCAAGCCACAAGCGCGGCTGGATCTGCGCGTCCAGAAACGGCAATGCGTGATCGCGCAGGAAACCCGGCAGGCAATCGGCGATCAGCGCACTCTGCAAGGCCAGCCCAGGCGGATCCGGCTGCCGGCTGTAGCTGGCCAGGCGCTGCAACACCTGGGTGACGGATACCTGGAAGTGCTCGTAGTTGAAGCCGGTGCAGCTGGCGTCATAGCCGACCACGCCGCCTTCGGCTGGCGGCAGACGCAGCACATTCACGTCGGCGCCATTGTCCCAACCGGCCAATTGCTGCGCGAAAGCGGTATCCGACTGGCGCGCCAGGCGTACCAGCGGCCAGTCGGCACACAGTCCGCGCAGAACCAGCGGACGATCGTGGCCGGCGATCTCCTCCAGCCCGAGCGCTTGCCCGGACGGGCGGTATTCCTCGATGGCAACAGGCATGCAGTTCATCCGTCGCCGGAAGTGATCATTCGCTCATGCTATCGCGCGCACCGGTGGCCGTCATCGGGCATGGCAGGGTTGGCAAACCTTGCTGAATTGCCGCCTGTTCATCGCCGGTCGCCTAGCGGATGTAAGCCGGTCGTTCCGCATCGATTTCGCGAACGGCGCGCACAAAGGCCGCCAGCCTGACCGGATCCTTGACTCCCGGCGCTGACTCGATGCCGCTGGCCACATCCACCGCGAACGGCCTGGCGGTCCGGATGGCTTCGCCCACATTGCCGGCGTGCAGGCCACCGGCCAGAATCACCGGCAGCCCCAGCTCGGCCGGCAGCAACCGCCAGTCAAACACCTTGCCGGTGCCGCCCGCTTCGCCGATGCCATGGCCATCCAGCAGAATCGCCGCCGCGTGCGGATGCTCGCCGAAACGCGGCGGCGACGCCGCGCCCTGACCCATCGCGATCGCCTTCAGGAAGGGACGCTCGAATTGCGTGCACCAGGCATCGCTTTCGCCGCCGTGAAACTGCAGCAGCGTGGGACGAACCTCGTCGAGCACCTGCCGCACCAGGCTTGCCTCGTCGTCCATGAACAAGGCCACCGTCGCGACAAACGGCGGCAACGCGTCGACGATCGCGCGCGCCTGGGCCAGTGAGACCCGGCGCTTGCTGCGTTCGGTGAATACCAGACCGATCGCATCGACCCCCAGGCGGGCAGCCAGCAGCGCGTCCTCGACCCGGGTCATGCCACAGCACTTGATGCGGGTCACGGTGCCACTCCCGTCAGTTCGCGATCCACCAGGCACACCTCGTCAGGCAATCCCCAGTGCCGCTCGTAACGCGGGCCGATGAAGGTGAGCCCGGACGCCGGAGCAGTCGGCCCGGCCACCTGCCGATCACGTCCGGCGAGCAGTTCACCCAGCCATTCGACCGGCTGCTCGCCGCGGCCGATCAGCAGCAGCGAGCCGACAATATTGCGCACCATGTGGTGCAGGAAGGCGTTCGCTTCAATGTCGACGAACACGTCCTCGCCCTCGCGCCGCACGCTCACTTCAAGCACGCTGCGCCGCGGGTGCGCGGCCTGACAGGACAAGGCGCGGAACGCACTGAAATCATGCTCGCCCGGCAGCGCCTGGGCGGCAGCATGCATGCGGTGGGCGTCCAGTGGCAGCCGCTCCCAGGTCACGTAACGCGCCGCCAGGGCCGCGCGCACCGGTCGATTCAGGATGTGATAGCGATAGCGCCGGCTGCGCGCAGCGTAACGGGCGTGAAAGCTGTCCAGCACCGGCTGCGCCCACAGCACGGCCACGCTGGTGGGCAGATTGGAGCACGTCCCGAGTATCCAGCCGCGCGCGTCGCGCTGTGCTTCGGTGTCGAAATGCACGACCTGGCAGCGACCGTGCACGCCCGCGTCCGTGCGGCCGGCGCAACTGACTTCGACCGGATGTGCAGCCACCCTGGACAGCGCCTGCTCCAGCGCACCCTGCACGCTCGGGTCTGACTTCAGCCGCTGCCAGCCACAGAAATCGGTGCCGTCGTATTCGATGCCCAGAGCGATACGCATGGATCGTGCAGAACCTGGTCGGAAGCGCTGAAGATTAGCAGGCCGAAACGGCATCGGGCCGGCTAGGCCGGCCCGATGCGAAACAACAGAACAGAAAACTCAGTGCAGGCTGTCGAGCAGACGCTTGGCCACGTCACGCTGCATCTGGCTGCCTTCCTTGATCACCTCGCCCAGCATGGCGCGGGCGCCTTCGGCATCGCCCATGTCGACATAGGCGCGCGCGAGGTCGAGCTTGGTGTCCACCGGATCGTCGTTGAACTCGCCGAGGTCGTGAGCGCCATCGACGTTCTTCGACGCAGCCTCCGGCTCGTCGAAATGCCACTCGGATACCGGCTCCGCCGGTGCCGCGGGAACCCGCGGAGCAATCACCGTTTCATCGTCCGCCGCGGCTTCCGGACGGGCCGGCGGTGCAGCCGCGGCATGTGTCAGATCGAAGTTGAAGTTGTATTCGCTGACCTTCTTCGGGCCGGCGCCGGGCAGCGGCGGCATCGAGGAGACCACCGTGGGCGCGTCGCCTGCATCGGCGTAGTCGTCGATGTCGAATTCGCCATGGGCATCGGCATCGTCGTGTGCCACGGATTCTTCGTGGTGATCGAACAGTGGATGGCCAGGCACCAGGTCCTCGCCCATGTGCAGCACGTCCTGCCACTCGTCCTGCTGCGGATTGGTGATGTGGGCGTGCATTGCCTCGGCGGCGGCCTCGAAATGTTCGACGTCGCGGCGCGAATAGTAAAGCGTCACCAATTCCAGGTGCAGATCGATGTCATCCGGATGCTCGGCCAGTTGGTCGAGCAACTCTTCCTGGTCGACGTCGTCGCCGAGCAGGTCCTGCCCGGCGGCGCCCGGAGCGGAGCCGAAACGATCTGCCAGCGACGAGGCCGATTTGGATGCCGCATTGGCCGGCTTGCGTCGACGGCCCAGCAGGGCCAGCAGCAACAACACCACCACGGCACCGCCACCGGCAGCCCATGCCCAGGTCTGCATGTACCACGGCTGCTCCTCCACCGGCGCCGGCGTCGGCGCGGAATGCCGGGTGAGCGATTTGGTCGCAGGCTTGGCAGCAGGCGGCTCGGCCGGCTTGCCCGCAGCCGAATCCGCCAGCGGCGTGGTCACCGTGGTGGCCGTGGAAGCAGGCAGACTGGCCCTGGTGGTGGCAGCCGAGGCCACCGTGCCCGCCGCGACCGGCGCCACCGTGCTCGCACGCGCGGACTCCAGTTCGCTCTTCGCCGCCGGCTCGGTCGCGGCTGGCGCGGGGGCCGCGACCACCTTGGCTGCGCTGGTGGAGGCCGCGGGCGCCGATGGCAGGCCGGCGCTCTTTCTCGCGGCGGCAAGCTTGGCCTGCAACTCGGCGATCTCGCTGTCCTTCAACGACAGCAAACGCTCGTTCTTGCTGTTGATGTCGCCCAGGTCCTTCAGGCGGGTCTTCAGATCCGTACTCTGCTGCTGCAGGCTGGCCAGGCTTTCCTGGGTCCGCAGCAAATCCTGACGAAGGCTGGCGCCGGATTTGTCACTCGAACCGGCGCCCTGGGTTCCGGCAGCGCTGCCCTGCTTCGCTGGCACCAGCGCCAGGCGGTCACCGCCATCGGCCGCGCTGATCGGTGCACTGGAGCTGGATGCGCGGGTGGCGGCATCAGCCACGACCGTCGGCTTGCCGGGAACGCCCGCGCGCCAGTCGCTGTTCTGCCGCCGCACCTCGGCTGCGGCAGCCGCGATGGTCATGGCCTGGGCTTCGGATGAGGTGGGCACACGCAACACCGCACCGCTCTTCAGCGCGTTGATGTTGTCGCGGTAGAACGCATCCGGATTGGCCTGCTTGAGCGCCAGCATCATCTGCTGCACGTCGACTCCGGACGGAGCCACGTTGCGCGCGATGCCCGACAAGGTCTGGCCGCGCTCGACCGGGCCGAGCTGGCCATTGCTGGCCACTGGCGCGACAGGCTTGGCAGCGGGCGCGGCAGGTTTTGGCTGGCGGGCCATCGGGGCAGCGGGTTTCGCCCGGGGGGCCGGCCGAGCCGGTGCGGGAGTCGCCGCCACGGCAGCTGGCGAGGCGGCATTCGGCGGGTCGAGCAGGATCGCGTATTCGCGCACGCTCTTGCCGGCCTTGCCATTGACCTCGATCAGCAGGTCGAGAAAGGGGTCGTCCACCGGCGCGTTGCTGGTGATGCGGATCACCGGGTGGCTGCCGGCATTGGCCACGCTGAAATGCAGCGGAATCGCCGTGCGTCCACCGACGATGCCGGCGCGAGCGAATTCCTCGCTGGAAGCCAGCTGGACGGTAAGGTTCTGCAGTTCCGCCGGATTGTCTGAATGCAACGGGATCTCGGCCAGCAACGGCTGCCCCAGCGCCGACTTGACCTGGATCTGGCCCATGTCCATGGCCATCGCCTGACTGGTGCCCAGCGCCAACGCGATCAGCATCGACAATTTCAACGAACGATTCATGCGTGTTCCCCCGAACGATCCTGACGCAACTCTCTAGGTTGGCGTTGCCGCGATGACGACTATTGCCCCAAACGAGGTGCCACTTTAGTTATATGCAGGCCAATCAACAATAGGTGCGGCGAATACTTGCGATGCATTGCTGCGGTGTGTTCTCACCCCGGCGGCGCCTGCTAATGCTGTCCACTGGCCTGACCGGACTGCAATGCCTGCAATTGCTTTTGCAGTTCGGCGATCGTCTGGTCCTGCTGCTGCAGGCGTTGCCCGGCTTGCCTGCTATGCGATTCCTGCCGCTGCACGTCCTGCTGCAGACGCCTGATTTCGGCCTCGCTGCGAGCCAGTTTCCGCTGCACCCGAAGCTCGGCATGGGCAGCTCGGGAAGCCGTGGGCTGGACCTGCGCCGGGCTCGTCGCCCAGCCCGCGCCGCTCAATACAAAGCAAACAAATACAATAACCTGGATAAAACGCATTTCAGAGATAGTCCTCGATCAGCAATTCGGCGATCTGTACCGCATTGAGCGCTGCGCCCTTGCGGATGTTGTCCGACACGATCCACAGGTCCAGCCCGCGATCGTGCGAAATGTCCTCGCGAATGCGGCCAACGAAGACCCCATCGGCACCGGCCGCCTCGCCGACCGGCGTGGGGTAGCCGCCCGGCTTGCGCTCGTCCACCAGCACCACGCCGGGCGCCTGTTTCAGCAGCGCGCGCGCTTCATCGGCGCTGATCTTCTCGCTGGTCTCGATGTGCACGGCCTCGGAATGGCCATAGAACACCGGCACCCGCACCGCGGTCGGATTCACCTGGATCGACTCGTCTTCAAGGATCTTGCGGGTTTCCCACACCAGCTTCATTTCCTCCTTGGTGTAGCCGTTCGGCTGGAAATCGTCGATCTGCGGGATCACATTGAACGCGATCTGGGCCGGGAATTTCTTGCCCGGCTCCACGCTTTGGAAATTCAGCAGGGCCGCGGTCTGCTTGCCCAGCTCCTCCATCCCGCTGCGGCCCGCACCGGAAACAGACTGGTAGGTGGCCACATTGATCCGTTCGATCTGCACCGCACGATGGATCGGTGCCAACGCCACCAGCATCTGCATGGTCGAGCAGTTCGGGTTGGCGATGATGCCGCGGTTGGTGTAATGCGCGATCGCATGCGGGTTGACCTCGCTGATGACCAGCGGGATGTCGTCCTGGTAGCGAAACTCCGAGGTGTTGTCGATCACCACCGCACCGGCCGCTGCCGCGCGCGGGGCGTGTTCGCGGCTGACCGAACCGCCGGCCGAGAAGAACGCGATGTCGACCCCGGCGAAGTCGTAGGTGTCCAGCAACTGCACAGTGACGTCCTGGCCGTCGAAGCTCACCTTGCCGCCGGCCGAGCGCTCGCTGGCCAGCGGCACCAGTTCGCTGACCGGAAAATTGCGCTCGGCGAGAATCGCCAGCAAGGTCTCGCCGACCGCGCCGGTGGCGCCGACCATGGCGACCTTGTAACTGCTCTTCTGACTCATGGGATGGCTTGCTCTGGAGGAATGAGGATCGCGCCGTTCACAGCACGTTGGGATTGAGGAGATTGGGCGGACGCCCGGCATGTGGCCCATGACCGAACATCGAAAGCACATTGTCGACCGCCACCGAGGTCATCGCGCGGCGGGTTTCGGTGGTGGCGCTGGCTATATGGGGACTGAGCACCACGTTGTCGAGCGCAAGCAGGGCCGGATGCACCTTCGGCTCGCCCTCGAACACATCCAGCGCGGCCCCGCCCAGGCGCCGCTCGCGCAACGCCGCGGCGAGCGCGGTGTCGTCGACGATGCCGCCACGGGCGATGTTGATCAGCATCGCGGTCGGCTGCATCAACGCCAGTTCGGGCGCGCCGACGGCGTGGCGGGTCTGCGCGGTCAGCGGCAAGGCCAGCACCAGGAAATCGGATTCGCGCAGCAATTGTCGCTTGTCGACATGGCGAGCGTTGCAGACGCGCTCGTCCGCCTCGGGCAGCGGCGAGCGATTGTGGTAGATCACCGGCATGCCGAAACCGACCGCGCGCCGGGCGATCGCCTGGCCGATGCGGCCCATGCCGAGGATACCCAGGGTGCGCCCGCGCACGTCGCTGCCCAGCCATGCCTTGAATTCGGTGGCGTGCCAGTGCCCGTCGCGCAGCCAGCGTTCGGCGGCACTCATGCGGCGCGCGGCGCCAAGCAGCAGCGCCCAGGTGTAGTCGGCCACGCTCTCGTTGAGCACATCGGCAGTATTGGACACCGCAATGCCGGCGGCACTCAGCGCGTCCAGATCGATATTGTCGTAGCCGACACCGAGATTGGCGACGATGCGCAGCCGCCCGGCACCGCCCACCTCGGCCGCGCCAATGCGGTCCTTCAGGCCGACGATGGCGGCATCAGCCTGAGCCAGTCGGGTGGCCAGCTCGGCCTGGCCGAACTTGCGCTCCTCGGCCTCGACAGTCACCTCGAAATGCGCTTCGAGCCGGGCGATGACCCCGGGAAAGGTGGGACGGGAAACCCAGACGCGCGGCTTGTCGGTCATCAACGTGGTTCCGGTTGCTGCGGTTGAAGGTCAGGCGATGCGCGGCTCGACGGTACCGACGTCGCCGCACTGCGCGCGATGACGCAGCGCGTGATCCATCAGCACCAACGCCATCATCGCCTCGGCGATCGGCGTGGCGCGGATGCCGACACAGGGATCGTGGCGCCCCTTGGTGACCACGTCCACCGGCTCACCGCCCAGGTTCACGCTGTGGCCGGGAATCAGGATGCTGGAGGTGGGCTTCAGCACGATCGACGCCGTCACTGGCTGACCGCTGCTGATGCCGCCGAGGATACCGCCGGCGTGATTGGACGTAAAGCCGTCCAAACGCATCTCGTCGCGATGCTCGCTGCCACGCTGGGCGACCGCCGCGAAACCATCACCGATCTCGACGCCCTTGACGGCATTGATCGACATCAATGCACTGGCCAGGTCGCCATCGAGCTTGCCATAGATCGGCTCGCCCCAGCCCGGCGGCACCCCCTCGGCGACCACGTTGACGCGCGCGCCTACGGAATCGCCGGACTTGCGCAATGCGTTGATGTAGTTCTCCAGCGCCGGCACCTGCGCCGCATCGGGCCAGAAGAACGGATTCTGCTCCACGGCGTCCCGATCGAAGGCATCGGGCCTGAGGTCACCGATCTGCGCCAGCCAGCCGCGCACGCTCACCCCGTGGCGCTCGGCCAGCCACTTCTTGGCGATCACCGCCGCGGCCACGCGCATGGTCGTCTCGCGCGCCGAGGAGCGCCCGCCCCCGCGCGGATCGCGGATGCCGTACTTCTGCCAGTAGGTGTAATCGGCATGGCCGGGGCGGAAGCTCGACGCGATGTCGCCGTAGTCCTTGCTGCGCTGGTCGGTGTTGCGGATCAGCAGCGCGATCGGCGTACCGGTGGTCTTGCCCTCGTACACGCCGGAGAGGATTTCCACCTCGTCCGCCTCGTGCCGCTGCGAGGTGTAGCGGCTGCGACCGGTGGCCCGGCGTTCCAGGTCATGGCGGAATTCGTCCGCGGCGATCGCCAGCCCGGGCGGGCAACCGTCGATCACGCAGCCGATCGCCGGCCCGTGGCTTTCGCCGAAGGTGGTGACGGTAAGGAGTTTGCCGAACGAATTGCTGGACACGGGGTTTGGACGTCCACAGGATAACCGGCACAGCTTAACCGTGATGGGGCCTGCTTGCCTGCCGGGCGCGCCATTCGTGGTCGAGCAGCGCGAAAATCACGTCGTCGACCCATTCGCCCTTGCACCACAGGCTCTCGCGATGATGGGCCTCCTGGCGCATGCCGAGCGCACGCAGCATGGCCAGGCTGGCCAGGTTGCGCGGATCGACCGAGGCATGGATGCGATGGCGACCGAGCTCGCCAAAGACGCTGGCGAGCAGCGCATGAATGGCCTCGCGGGCATAGCCATGGCCCTGCCAGGCGGGTGCGAGGCTGATGCCGAATTCAACCGAATCATGCGGATCTTGCGGCAGGCACACGCCGAGGTCGCCGATCAGCGTGCCGTCGCCACGGCGCCGGATCGCCCGCTGGAACCAGCCGTGCGACGGATGCCGGGGCTGCGCCTGGATGAACTCGCGGGCAGCGGCAAGATCCGCCGGACACCAGCCCTGATAGCGCGCCACCGCAGGATCGGCACGACAGGCAAACAGTCCTGCCGCGTCCGCTGGCCGCAGCGCGTCGATGTGCAGGCGCGCGGTGACCAGTTCCATTCAGCCCGCGCGACGCGCCGCGGCAGCCGCCCGGATCGCCGACGCATGCTCGATGAGGTCGCGACGCTCCAGCGCGAACACACCCATCTGGCCGACCTTGAACTCGATCCAGATGAACGGCACCTCCGGCAGCAGGGCGGCCAGTGCGTGCTCGCTCTCGCCCACCTCGACGACCAGCAGGCCATCCTCGGTGAGCTGATCGGCCGCTTCGTCCAGCATGCGCAGACACAAATCCAGGCCATCCACGCCCGAGGTCAGGCCCAGCTTCGGCTCGTGCGCATATTCGCCCGGCAGCGCCGCGTATTCGTCTTCGGTGACATACGGCGGATTGGAGACGATCAGGTCGTAGCGACGATCCTTCACCCCGGCAAACAGGTCGGACTGGATCGCCTCGACCCGCCGCTCGACGTGCTGGAACACGATGTTCTCCCGCGCCAGCGACAGTGCCTCCTCGCTGATGTCGACGATGTCGACCCGCCACGCGGGGTTGTATTCGGCCATCGCGATGCCGATGCAGCCCGAGCCGGTGCACAGGTCCAGCGCACGCTCGATGTGGCGCTCGTCCAGCCACGGCGCGAAGCCCGACTCGATCAGCTCGGCGATCGGCGAGCGCGGGACCAGCGCGCGCCGATCGCTCTTGAATTTCAGCCCGGCGAACCAGGTCTCGCCGACCAGGTAGGCCACCGGCAACCGCTCGGTCACGCGGCGCTCGATCAGCGCCAACACGTTTTCGCGCTCGGCCGCGGTGAGCTTGCCCGCGCCGTAGGCCGGCGGAATGTCCGGCGGCAGGTGCAAGCTGGCCAGAATCAGGTGGGTCGCCTCGTCGATCGGGTTGTCGTGGCTATGCCCGAAGGTCAGCCCCGCGGCCGAAAAGCGGCTGGCGCCATAACGGATGAAGTCGATGATGGTGGCGAGCTCGGCGGTCACGGCGATCCAGAGTGCAACGGAATGGCCGGCGATTATAAGGCCTGCGGGCACTCCAGCCCGTATACTGGGCGGATGACTTTCAACGTATTCCTGCAGTACATCCTGCCGCACCGCTTCCTGTCGCGGATCGTCTACTGGGCCACACGCTGGACCTTCGCGCCGTGGAAGAACTGGTTGATCGGCACCATCGTGCGCAATTACAACGTGAACATGGCCGAGGCCGCGCAGCCCGATCCGCTGGCCTACCAGCATTTCAACGCGTTTTTCACGCGCAAGCTGAAGCCAGGCGCGCGCCAGGCCGATGCCGAGGCAACCGCCCTGCTCTCTCCCGCCGACGGACGCATCAGCCAGTCTGGCGCGATCGTCGACGGACGCATCTTCCAGGCCAAGGGCCAGGAATACACTGCCGCCGAACTGCTGGGCGGCGACCAGGCCGCCGCCGCGCCTTACCGCAACGGCCGATTCATCACCGTCTACCTGTCGCCGCGCGATTACCATCGCGTGCACATGCCGCTGCAAGGCACGCTGCGCGAAACGGTGCACGTACCCGGGCGGATTTTCAGCGTGGCGCCATTCGCGGTGGCCGCGATCCCCCGCTTGTTCGCCCGCAACGAGCGGCTGGTCTGCCATTTCGACGGCGCGCACGGCCCGTTCGTGGTGGTGATGGTGGGCGCCATCCTGGTCTCTTCAGTGGCTACCGTCTGGGACGGCCTGGTGATACCGCCCTACGCCTCCTCGATCCGGCGCAAGTCGTTCGCCGGCCAGAACATCACGCTGGAGCGTTTCGCCGAGATGGCGCGCTTCAACATGGGTTCCACCGTGATCCTGCTGCTGCCCGAAGGGTCGACCGAGCTGGACCAGCTCGACCCTCAGCAAGCTGTGCAGGTGGGCCAGCGGCTCGGCCGTCAGTCGGCGTGAGCCGGCCCGGCGCCCACGCTGCCGGAAGCGGCCACTGCACCTGCAATGGGTTTGAAGATCAAGTGCTTGCCAAGCTTTTCCAGCAGCTGGCCTGACCCGCTCGGCCGGTCGCGACGCCTTTCACCGGCCCACCCGACCTGACGCGGCACGTCAGTATGTGACGCCCTGCGCGCAATCGCTCGATCTCACCGCCTATACTTCGCGCCGGAGTCGTGCGGGGGGCACGGTCGAATTCAAGCGCCGAGGGGATCTCATGCAACTACTCACGCCACTGCTTGTGATGATGCGCGCGCGCCAGCTTGGCCGCCAATTCCGCGACATCGAACGCACCGTGCGGGCGCTGCCCAAGCGCAGCCGCGAGCGCCTCAGCACGCTCACCCTGCGGGAAATCGGCCAGGCATCACGCAGCGATTTCCCCCACCTGCACGGCACGGCACCGGAAGCGCGCTACCTGCCGTGGGGCCAGGGCACCGAGGCCGGCTACGAACGCGCCCGCTCCGGCAATGCCGAGGTGGCGATGCGCGGCGTTGCGCTGTGGTTGGCGGTGGCTTATCACGAGACCA
This sequence comes from Rhodanobacter ginsengiterrae, assembly GCF_050026815.1. Classification (NCBI taxonomy): domain Bacteria; kingdom Pseudomonadati; phylum Pseudomonadota; class Gammaproteobacteria; order Lysobacterales; family Rhodanobacteraceae; genus Rhodanobacter; species Rhodanobacter ginsengiterrae. The sequence continues at coordinate 218,151 of NZ_JALBWO010000054.1, forward strand.
AGAATTCCCCGTACCCGAGCCTGCAACCGCAATACCGCCAGCTGATGCAACTGTTGCGCGAACTGAAGGAAGTGCACAGCCAAGGCGATACGGTCGACAGCTGGATGCAGCAGACCGCCGTTGCCTGACCAGGCTCCGGTCGCGTCGCTCAGCGACAGACCGGCACTTTCAGCCTCTCGCCGATGCGCAGATGCTGGTGGCGCAGCCCGTTCATCTCGGCAATCTCCTGCACACTCGAGCACTGCAGCTTGCGCACAATGCTGATCAGGGTATCGCCGCGCCGCACCCGATAGCTCTTCGTGCCACGGCTCTTGACCGGTGCGCTGGCTACCGGGGCCGCGACCACCGGAATGACCGCCTTGTGCAGATCGCCGGCCAGGATCGGCCACGGACCGTCGACGCAGCGCGACGCATAGGCCTGCTCCAGCAATTTCGGCAGCTGCAACCGGGTACCGGCCGGCTGACTCACCTGCGGATCGAGTCGGGGATTGAGGTTGCGCAAGGTACGGAACCAGCCGTCGTTCATGCCGCCCGCCGAGCCCAGGCAGACGGTCAACTCCGACAGCGAAGCGGGCCGCTTCAGCGTGATCGAGCCAGGCACGATGTCGAGTCTTGGAAAACGCAGGTTGTAGCTGTCCGGATGCTGGAACAGCCAGGCCGCGGCCAGCACGGCCGGTACGTAATCGCGGGTTTCCTGCGACAACTCGTTGTAGATGCGCGGATCGTAGAAGCTCACCGAGGTATCGTCTCCGACCAGCCGACGGATGCGGCCCTCGCCGCCGTTGTACGCCGCGATGGTCAGCTCGAGGTTGTCGTTGAAGATCCGCAACTGCTGGTTGATGTACTCGGCATTGGCCCGCGCCGATGCCGCCGGATCGAAACGGGTGTCGAAGCCGTCGTCACTGACCAGGCCGAAGCGCATGCCGGTCGCATACATGAACTGCAGCGGGCCTGCGGCACCCGAACGCGACACCGCGTGGACCTTGCCGCCGGACTCCTTGGCCATGATGCCGAACAGCAGCGCCTCGGGCAGGTCGGCCTTCTCGTACGCCGGCCACATCTGGTAGCGCATGTATTGGTAATTGACGTACGCATCCATCAGCTGCGGTCGCCACTGGGTCAGCCACATCTCCAGCGCGGCCTTGACCGGGCCATTCATCGCGATCAGCTGCGACAGCTTCTGGCCATGCAGCAGGGTCACGCTGCGTTGGGCCTGCGGCAGGCTGGCCGCGCCGGTCCTGCCGGCAATCGCCAGGCTCGCCTGCGCAGGATCGACATCGCTGTCCAGATCCTGCGCGCCGCCGAAGTCGCCGTCCTTCAGGCGCAGCAGATGATCGAAGGTCGAGAAGAAACGCTGGGGATCACAGCCCGGGCTATTGCCGCACTGTGCCGACGCCTTCTTCAGCCGATCGAGCGATCGGGTGAGGGTCGCCTGCGAAGCCTGCAGGTCACCTTCACGCGACTGCTGCAGCGCGGTTTCGTACCCCTTGCTGGCGACGTCGAGCTCGCTGTACAGCGCGCTGACCTGGGCCGAAGGTCTGGCTGGACCGGTGCTGGCGCAGGCCCCCAACAGACTGACCGCCACGGCAACCGACACCAGGCGGATGGAACGAATCACCGAACACGACGACATCACAAACGCCACCCCTTGAAAACGCCCACCATAGCGGGCGCGGGGGTTCGACTCAACGCATCGCACCGGCGCGACAGTCGCGCGGTCTTGGCTACAATCGGCTGATCACCACCGGATGGAACGCCATGACCGAGATCCTGATCGGCCGCAACGACAGCACCAGCGTCAACCTCGACCCGCACTACGGCAACCGGCATGGCATGATCGCCGGCGCCACCGGTACCGGAAAGTCGGTTTCGTTGATGGTGCTGGCCGAAGGGTTCTCGCGACTGGGTGTGCCGTGTTTCCTCGCCGATGCCAAGGGCGACCTGGCCGGCCTGGCGATGGCCGCTGGCGAGCCGGGCGACAAGCTCAAGGCGCGGCTGGAAAAGCTCAAGCTCGGCGACTGGAAAGCGCAGGCCAACCCGGTGGTGTTCTGGGACATCTACGGCAAGCTCGGCCATCCGGTGCGCGCCACCATCAGCGAGATGGGCCCGACCCTGCTCGGCCGCGTGCTGGAATTGAACGACACCCAGGAAGGCGTGCTGGAGGTGGTGTTCAAGGCCGCCGACGACCAGGGCTGGCTGTTGCTGGACCTGGCCGACCTGCGCGCACTGCTCACCTACGCCGCGGAGAACGCCAGGGCGCTGTCCACCCAGTACGGGCTGATCAGCACGACCAGCATTGCCGCGATCCAGCGCGCCCTGCTGAAACTCGAGGGCGACGGCGCCGACCAGTTCTTCGGCGAGCCGGCACTGGAACTGGCCGACCTGATGCGCCAGGACATGAGCGGGCGCGGCATCATCAACGTGCTCGCCGCCGACCAGCTGATCATGAAGCCGCGGCTGTATTCCACCTTCCTGCTGTGGCTGCTGTCCGAACTGTTCGAACAGTTGCCCGAAGTGGGTGATCCGGAGCAGCCGAAGATGGTGTTCTTCTTCGACGAGGCGCACCTGCTGTTCGACGACGCCTCGCCGGCACTGCTGCAAAGGGTGGAGCAGGTGGTGCGACTGATCCGCTCCAAGGGCGTCGGCGTGTACTTCTGCTCGCAGAATCCCGACGATGTGCCTGGCGTGATTCTCGGCCAGCTCGGCAACCGCATCCAGCACGCGCTGCGCGCGTTCACCCCGCGCGACCAGAAAGCGGTCAAGGCGGCTGCCGAAACCTTCGTCGCCAACCCGAAGCTCGACGTCACCGAGGCAATCACCAAGCTGGCGGTCGGCGAGGCGCTGGCCTCCACTTTGGCCAATGGCGGCGTGCCCACGCCGGTGGAACAGGTGCTGGTGACCACGCCGTGCTGCCGCATCGGCGCGATCACCGACGCCGAGCGCGCCACCATCCGCCAGCGTTCACCGGTCGGCGCCAAGTACGACACCACGGTCAATCGTGAGTCGGCCGCCGAGATGCTCGCCAAGCGCGCCGAAGACAAGGCTGCCGACGCCACCACGGTCGCCGCCAATGCACCTGCCAGCGGCGGCGACAAGCCGACGGAAGCGGGCGGCTGGGGCGGCGCCGTGCACGATGCGCTGTTCGGCACCAAGCGTCGCCAGGGCATGATCGAGACGATGGGCAAGCAGATGGTGCGCACGGCCGGCAGCCAGCTCGGCCGGCAGATCCTGCGTGGCGTGCTCGGCGGCATCTTCGGCGGCAAGCGTTGAAGGGTTTCGTTGCGTGAGCCGCTGGCGCCCACCCTCACCCGGCTCGACCGCGATCATCACCCGCGAGGGCTTCGAGCGGCTCAAGGCCGAACTCGACCACCTGTGGCATACGGTGCGCCCCGAAGTGGTCAAGGCAATCACCGCCGCCGCCGCCGAAGGTGATCGTTCGGAAAATGCGGAATACATCTACCGCAAGAAGCAGCTCGCCGAAATTGATCGGCGCGCCCGCTATCTGACCAAACGCATACCCTCATTGAAGGTCGCCGAAGGCGCGCCAGGCGATCGCCGACAGGTGTTCTTCGGCGCCCGCATCGAGCTGGAGAATGTCGACACCGGCGAAGTCCTGCGCTACCGCATCGTCGGTCCCGACGAGACCGATGCCAGGCAAGGCTGGATCAGCATCGACTCACCGCTGGCGCGGGCAATCCTGAAACGGCATGTCGACGACGAATTCGTGGCGGAATTGCCCGCGGGGCCGGCGGAGTTTGCCATTGTCGGGGTGACGTACACCGACGATGCCGGGACCGCCCGCTAGCTCGTTCACGACGGCTTGCGCGGCCCGTGCCGAGAGCGCGGCAGACCGATCGATCCACGTCTATTGGCCCGCATCCTCGCGTGGCGACAGCAGGCGCAAGGTCTGCTGGTGTTCGCGCTCGATCCTGGCGAGTTGATCCTGCAGGGCGCGCGGACTCACCCATTGACCGTGGCTGGCCTGCTGCTGCAACAGCGTGTATTGCATGTCCACAAAAGGCTTCAGCACGCGACTGTCCACCGCCACGAAGCCACCGAGATCCGGAATGCGGGCCAGTATGGTGCGCTCGCGCTCGCCCCCCGCGCCGCGCGCCTTGCCGTAGTCGAGCAGGATCCTGGTCAGTTTCTGACGCAGCTGCCTGGGCATGCCTTCGCGGATCACCAGCACGCCGGAGGGAATCAGCCGGGAGCGCCATATCACCCTGAGCTGGGCCGCCTCGCTGGGGAAATTGCGCCGGAACAGATCCATGTCGGGATTGTTGCTGCTGGTCACATCGGCTTCGCGATTGACCACCGCCAGCAGGTTGCTCTGATGATCGCCTACCCGCACGCTGGCGAAGAAAGTATCCGAATTGAGCCCATTGGGCGCGAAGACATAAGCCTCCGGTGCGATGTAGCCGGTCACCGACAACTGCTCGCTGCGCGCGTAGCGCCAGCCCTGTCCGGGCGTGGAGAGCAGATCGTCGAGATTGCGGATCGGACTGTCATTGCGCACCACCAGGGTGGCCACGTTGCCGGGCGCGCCGTCGCTGCGGAGGAACTGCGCAAACACCCGCATGTTCTGGCGGGTCACCGCTTCAACGGCCAGCTTGCCGGAAAGGAACGCGACGTCCACGCGCTGCCCGCCGATCGCACTGGACAGGCTGGCGTAACTGCCCACCGATACGGTGGTCACTTGTCGATCCAGTCGCTTCTGCAGGTCTTCCAGCAGCGGGCGCCATTGTTCGAGGGATTCCGCTGCGCTGCCAATGGGCAGGATGCCGAAGCGGATCGGGGTCTCCCGCGCGGACGGCCGGTCGGCGGCCGCCGCACTGCCGATGCCAAGCAGTACCAAGCACAGCGCAACGACAAGCGACGCGCTCCAGCATCCGCCATGCCGACGGCACCACCCGGATCTTGCGACGGCCAATGCGGTGCACTCCCTGATGCACGTCCCGAAGCACTGTATATAGTCGCGATCGACCAGCGGGGCAAGGCGTGACTGGCTCAGGACGCCGCGAACGCGGGTGGATAGTCGCGTCCGGCGCGACGCGGCTGATAGCAAGGCGTACTGCGATGAAAGGCTTCATCGGCATTGTCGGCATGCCAGCCGGGCAATCCGGACAACGGCAGCGGTCGCAGTTCCAGCGGATCGTTCAAGAGCTGGCCGGAGCCAATCGCCGCGGCGCATTGCGATGCCAGGTCAACCATGGCATCGGCGCGGAACACCAGTGCCTTGGCCACCAGCAATTTGCCGGGACTCAGCGCCAGTTCGAGCAGAGCATGGCCAAACAGCTCCAGCCGGATCGATCCATCCAGCCAGGCCTGCCGCCGGCGCCAGAACAATTCGTGCCAGTCATGCGCATCCCACGCTGCCAGCAGGGACGGATCGCTGACGCCCACGATAACGCCGCCCTCGTCGAAATGGGTCAATGCGTACTGGGCACGGGAACGCCGCTTCGGCCCCATCCGCGCCACTTCGTCCATCTGCCGCTGGTTCAGCGCCTGCTTCACGTCGGCATGGCGCAGCCAGACCAGCGCATTCAGCAGGTCGTGCCAGTTCTGTTCGCGAGTGGCGATCTGGCCACGCTCGGCGATGCGTTGTTCGTAATGCAGGCCATCGGCCAACAAGGCGGGCGTCTGCGCCACGAAACGACGGAGCGCCCCCGCCGGCCAATGACGGTTGAGTGCGTCGATTGACGGCCATGCCGCGCCCTCGAGCAGCGCGGCATACTCGCGCCAGGCGGCCAGCGGCGGCCGCGCGAACACCGCCGGATCGACCATCTCGCGAGGCGGCGCGACGTAACGCATGACCGGTTCTACACGACCTGGAGCTGCGGATGGGCCAGGCGTGCATGCAAGTCATGCTCGCTGGCCGATTCGACCAGCACCTCGACGAACTGCCCGGGGCGCAGCTTCTGGCCATCGGCGATCAGCACGCTGCCATCGATCTCCGGCGCATCGGCGGCCGAGCGCGCGATCGCACCGTCGGCGCCGGCCTCGTCGACCAGCACCTTGATCGTGCGGCCGATCTTGCGCTGCAATTTCGCCGCGGAAATCTCCGCCTGCACCGCCATGAACTGTTCCAGCCGGTCTTCCTTCAGCTCCTCGGAAACCGGGTCGGGCAATTCGTTGGCCTTGGCGCCATCGACCGGCGAGTAGGCGAACGCACCGACGCGGTCAAGCTCGGCCTCGCGCAGGAAGTCCAGCAGTTCCTCGAACTCGGCGTCGGTCTCGCCGGGGAAACCGACGATGAAGGTGCTGCGGATGGTCAGCTCCGGCACCTGTTTGCGCCAGTTCTGGATGCGCTCCAGCGTCTTGTCGATATTTCCCGGGCGCTTCATCAGTTTCAGGATGCGCGGGCTGGCGTGCTGGAACGGGATGTCGAGGTAGGGCAGCAGCTTGCCGGCGGCCATCAGCGGCATCACTTCGTCCACGTGCGGGTACGGATAGACGTAATGCAGGCGCGCCCACACGCCGAGCTCGGACAGCCCTTCGCACAGCTCGGTCATGCGCGTGCGATACGCCTTGCCACGCCATTCGCGCTCGGCATATTTCAGATCCACGCCGTAGGCACTGGTGTCCTGCGAAATCACCAGCAGCTCCTTCACGCCGCCCTTGACCAGTCGCTCGGCCTCCAGCAACACCTCGTCGACCGGGCGCGAGACCAGGTTGCCGCGCATCGACGGGATGATGCAGAAGCTGCAGCGGTGATTGCAGCCTTCGGAAATCTTCAGGTAGGCATAGTGCTTCGGGGTGAGCTTCACGCCGGTGTCCGGCACGATGTCGATGAACTTGTTGCGCTGAGGCGGCAATGCCTTGTGTACCGCCGTCATCACGCTGGCATAGTCCTGCGGGCCACTGATCGACAGCACGTCCGGATACGCCTCGCGGATCAGCGCCTCGCGCTTGCCCAGGCAGCCGGTGACGATCACCTTGCCGTTCTCGTGCAGCGCGGTGCCGATCGAGTCGAGTGACTCCTGCACCGCCGCATCGATGAAGCCACAGGTGTTGACCACCACTGCATCGGCTTCGCCGTAGCTGGGCACGATCTGGTAACCCTCGACCTTGAGCTGGGTGAGGATGCGCTCGGAATCGACCAGCGCCTTGGGGCAGCCGAGACTGACAAAACCGATCTTGTGGGCGGGAGTGGACATGCGCGGGTTACCGGAAATCAGGTGGGTAAACGGTTGATTATAGGGGAACATCCGCAAGTCGGGCCGACCAGGGTCCGGCGCATGCCGGTCGCCACGCGGTAACGTCGCTATCCCCCGCCCTCCGCACTGCCTAGAATCAGTTGTTTACCTGCAGGAGCCGCAGCATGGGCCAGTCCATCAATCTTCCGACCTCCGGCACGCAGTGCATTGGAGCCTATCTGGCCCAGCCCGCCGGCAAACCCAGGGGCGGCCTCGTGGTGATCCAGGAAATTTTCGGCGTCACGGCACATATCCGCAGCGTGGCGGACCGCTTTGCCGAGCATGGCTACACCGCGATCGCGCCTGCGTTCTTCGATCACCTCGAGAGCGGCGTGGAATTGTCCTGCGACATGGCCGGAGTCAACCGCGGCAAGCAACTGGTGGCCGAGCTGGGGCTGGAGCGGGCACTCGAGGACGTGGCCAGTGCCGCCGAGTCGATCCGCTCGGCGGGAAAGATCGGCACGGTCGGCTATTGCTGGGGCGGTACCGTGGCCCTGCTCGCTGCGCTGCGGCTGGGCCTTCCTTCGGTGAGCTATTACGGCGCGCGCAACCTGCCATTCCTGCATGAAACGCCGAAGGCTCCGGTCATGTTCCACTTCGGCGAGAAGGACCACAGCATTACGGCCGATGCGGTGGCCAAGCATCGCCAGGCGCTGCCGCAAATGGATGTCTTCACCTATCCGGCGGACCACGCGTTCAACCGTGATGGCAGCCCCAGCCACGACGAGGCCAGTGCCAGGCTGGCGCTGCAACGTACGCTCGGCTTCTTCGAGCAATACCTGGCATGAGCGAGGCGGGCTTCATCCTCGATCCGCGGCTGGCGGCAGACACGTATCCGGTGGCCTCGCTGCCGCTATGCGAGGTCTTGCTGATGAACGATGCGCGCTACCCGTGGCTGATCCTGGTGCCACGACGTGCCGGTGTGGTCGAGATCGCCGACCTTGGCAGCTCCGAGCAGACCATGCTGTGGCAAGAGGCCAACCTTGCCGCAGCCGCGCTGCGTGCGGCAGTCCCGTTCGACAAGCTCAACCTGGGCGCCCTTGGCAACATCGTGCGACAACTGCATGTGCACCTGGTCGGCCGTCGCGAGGGCGATGCGGCATGGCCGGGGCCGGTGTGGGGGCATGGCAGCGCGCTCGATCATGACCACGCGCGACGCGAGCGATTGATCGCCGAGCTGCGCAACACACTCGCGGGTTGAACCGGGTCACCGGATAAAAGAAGGGCTGCAGCGCAAGCTGCAGCCCTTCTTCTTGCCGATTCCAGCGACGGCGCCGAACTGCCGATGCAACCGCGCTCAACGGCAACAGCCGACCTGGCTGCGAACCGTCAGTATTGCTGTTGTTGCTGATTCTGGGGATCGAAACCGCCGCTGCTGGCGTCCTTGCCCTTCTGCGAATCAGGCAACTGCGTCGGTGCGCGATGATCTTCCAGCTCGCGAGCCTTGGTCTCGACCGGATTGATCTTGGTCAGCGTGCCCTTGTTGTCGTAGAACACGGTGAAGCCGTAATCCATCTGCATGCGCGCCATGTATTCCAGGTGCCGCTTGCGGATCTTCGAATCGTCGCTGGGCAACAGGAGTACCGTCCTGGGCAATTTGCCCTGGTCCTTCAGATAGGCGAAATGACTGCCCACATCCAGAGCGGAAAGCACCGCGCCGTCCAGCAGGAATTGACCATCCTTGTACGACTCGATGGTGGCATCGAACTGGCCCTTCACCGAGGCCGTGCTGATGTCGCTCTTGGTGCTGCCGGAATGGCAACCGGCGAGCACAAGCACGCCGCCCAGCATGAACGCGGCCGTGGCTCGCTTCAGCATCGTGGAAAAACGGATCATGCGGGTCTCCTGGAAGCAATCAAACGTGGAAGCCATCGAACGGCCGGATCGACGGAAGTGTAACGCGGACTGACGCGGCCACGCGCGCAGAAAACCCCCGTTCAGCCGGGCGTTCAGGTGCGCGGCAGGGTGACGCCCTGCTGGCCCTGGTACTTTCCGCCGCGGTCCTTGTAGCTGGTTTCGCATTCCTCGTCGGACTCGAGAAACAGCATCTGCGCCACACCCTCATTGGCGTAGATTTTTGCGGGCAGCGGCGTGGTGTTGGAGAACTCCAGCGTCACATGGCCTTCCCACTCCGGCTCCAGCGGCGTCACGTTGACGATGATGCCGCAGCGCGCGTAGGTGCTCTTGCCCAGGCAGATCGTCAGCACCTTGCGCGGAATGCGGAAGTACTCGACGGTGCGCGCCAGCGCGAACGAGTTCGGCGGGATGATGCAGACGTCCGCCTCCACGTCGACAAAGCTCGACGGATCGAACGCCTTCGGGTCGACGATGGTGGAGTTGATGTTGGTGAAGATCTTGAACTCGCGTGCGCAGCGCACGTCGTAGCCATAGCTGGACGTGCCGTACGAAATCAGCTTGTTGCCGTCGCGCAACTTGATCTGGCCCGGCTCGAACGGCTCGATCATGCCGTGGCTTTCGGCCATGCGCCGGATCCACTTGTCGGGTTTGATGCTCACGCTGTCTCCGCTGGATGGCTGGACGGACCGGATCAACCGGACACAAGACGGCAAAAATACACGGTCAGGGCATGGCGGCGCCAGCCAAGGTCTTCAGGCCGCCGGAAATGCCTCGACCAGCACCTGCAACGCCGCCTGCAACTCGGCGCATCGTTCGACACTTGCCAGTACCTGCGTCACCGAACAGCCAGCCCCCGGCAGCGCCACCGGCAGCGGCCGGGCGGTCAGCAACTGCGCCGACATGGTGGACAGGATTTCGGCCAGCGCCTCCTGTGCGTGATACGAACCGCGCGCCGCCGTGTTCAGCAGCAGCACCGGCTTGCCCGGGAAGTCCGGGCTGCCCACCAACCAGTCCAGCAGGTTCTTGAAGGCGCCGGGCACGCCGTGCGCATACTCGGGACAGGCGATCAACAGGACGTCCGCCGAGACCACCGCTTCGCGCAGCACGGAAACTGCGGGCGGCAACGGATCGATATCCGCGTCGGGATTGAACAATGGCAGCTCGCCAAGCCCACGATAGAACAGGAATTCCAGCGTGGACGGCGCCAGCCGGTACGCCGCTTCCAGGGCAGCCGAGTTCGACGACACGCGACGCAGGCTGCCGGACAGGCACAACACCTGCGCCACCACCCTCATGCCGCGGGCACGCCCTGCACCACGATCTTGCCCAGCCCCAGCGACTTGTTGCGCGGCTGCCGCGAAAGGCGGCCGGCCGCGTTGCGCGCGATCTCGCGATAGCGCGCGGCGAGGTCGGAATCGGGCATCGCCGCCACCGTGGGATTGCCGCTGTCTGCCTGCTCGCGGATGCGGATGTCCAGCGGCAGCGAGCCCAGGTAGGCCGCGCCGTACTGGCTGGCCATCCGCTCACCGCCACCTTCGCCGAAGATGTTTTCCTCGTGGCCGCAATTCGAGCAGACATGCGTGGCCATGTTCTCCACCACGCCGAGCACCGGCACCTCGACCTTCTCGAACATCTTCAGCGCCTTGCGCGCATCGAGCAGGGCAATGTCCTGCGGCGTGGTGACGATGATCGCGCCGGCCACCGGCACCTTCTGCGACAGCGTGAGCTGGATGTCGCCGGTACCCGGCGGCAGGTCCACGATCAGGTAATCGAGCTGCTCCCAGCGCGTATCGGTGAGCAACTGCATCATCGCCTGGGTCACCATCGGGCCGCGCCAGATCATCGGCGTGTCCTCTTCGACCAGGAAACCGATCGACATCACCGGCATGCCGTGCGCCTGCATCGGGATGATGCTCTTGCCATCGGGCGAGGCCGGCTTGCCGTGCACGCCGAGCATGGTCGGCTGGCTGGGGCCATAGATGTCCGCATCCATCACACCCACCTTGGCGCCCTCGGCCTGCAGCGCCAGCGCCAGGTTGGCCGACACCGTCGACTTGCCCACGCCGCCCTTGCCGGAAGCCACCACGATGATGTTCTTCACGTTCGGCAGCGGGCCCAGCGTGCCCTGCACCTTGTGCACATGGATACGGCTGGTGATCGACACCGTGGCCGACTCGATCGCCGGATCGCGCTCCAGCGCCTGCCGCACGCGCGCGCCGATCGCATCCATCGCGCCGGCCGCGGGATAGCCCAGTTGCAAGTCCACCGACACCTTCGCACCGTCCACGCCGACGGCACGCAGGGACTCGGCCAGCGGTGCGCCGGTATGGGTGTCGATGAGGTCGCCAAGGATCTGGCGGACCAGGGCTTCATTCGCCTGTGTCATGTCTGCTCGGGGGATCTGCGGGGCCGCCATTATGCCAGCCTGACCGCGCCGGCCGGCTGACCCAGATCAGCAGGCAAGGCTCTGCCGCCTGCCACCGCAAGGGTTTGCGCAATGCAGCTTGACGCCCCCACCGATCCTCGCCAGTCTGCATCCATACGCTTTCGTACGGGAGAAACACCATGAAGCACGCGTTTCGTTTAGTGATCGCCGCCGGTCTGCTGCTCGCCACGGGTGCCGTGATGGCAGCGAATGACTCACCGGTCGGCACCTGGAAGACCATCGACGACGAGTCCGGCCAGGCCAAGTCGATCGTGGAGATCACCAGCAACAACGGTGAGCTGCAGGCCCATATCGTGAAGCTGCTCAACCGCAGCGCGGAAGACATCGCCCGTGACGGCGCCGTGGCGCTGTGCAAGAAGTGCGACGGCGAGCGCAAGGACAAGCCGGTCGAAGGCATGAACATCATGTGGGGCGTGCACCAGGACGACGATGTCTGGGATGGCGGCAAGATCCTCGACCCGAAGTCCGGCAAGGTCTACAAGGTGAAACTGTCGATGCTCGACGGCGGGCAGAAGCTCAACGTGCGCGGCTACATCGGCTTTTCCTGGGTGGGCCGTTCGCAGGTGTGGGAACGCCAGCCCTGAGCCTCACATCGAAGTGCTCGACGAAAGCGCGCTACGGCGCGCTTTTTCGTTGGGGGCCACGCTGGCCCGCGGATCGGGGATTTGGACGGCCATGCCATAATGCGCAGTCTTTCCGGAGTACCCGCCCACCATGAGTCGCCGCCTGCTCGTCACCAACGCCCTGCCCTATGCCAATGGCCCGCTGCACATGGGTCACCTGCTGGGCTACATCCAGGCCGACATCTGGGTGCGCGCGCAGCGAATGATGGGCAACGAGGTGGCTTACGTGTGCGCGGACGACGCCCACGGCACCCCGATCATGCTGGCGGCGGAAAAAGCCGGCATGACGCCGGAACACTACATCGAGGGCATCCGCCAGGGCCACGAGGCCGACTTCGCGGCTTTCGGCGTGGCGTTCGACCACTACCACACCACCCATTCCGACGAGAACCGCGAACTGGCCACGCTGATCTACACGCGCCTGCGTGACAGCGGCTGCATCGCCAGGCGCAGCATCAAGCAGCTGTTCGACCCGGAAAAGCAGATGTTCCTGCCGGACCGCTACATCAAGGGCAGCTGCCCGGTCTGCAAGACGCCGGACCAGTACGGCGACAACTGCGAGAACTGCGGCGCCACCTACGCTCCGACCGACCTGATCAACCCCTACTCGGTGATGTCCGGAGCCACCCCGGTGCTGCGCGATTCGGAGCACTACTTCTTCGAGCTGGGCAAGTTCGAGCCGCTGCTGCGCGACTGGTTTGCCGGCAAGTTCACCGACGGCAAGCCGGTGGCCAACAGCGGCGTGGCCGCGAAGCTGCGCGAATGGCTGGACGGCGGACTGAAGGACTGGGACATCTCGCGCGACGCACCGTATTTCGGCTTCCCGATTCCCGACGCGCCGGGCAAGTTCTTCTACGTCTGGCTGGACGCGCCGGTGGGCTACCTGGCCAGCTTCAAGGCGCTGTGCGACCAGGGCAACCTGAACTTCGACGACTTCCTCGCCGCCGACAGCCGCGCCGAGATGCACCACTTCATCGGCAAGGACATCATCAACTTCCATGGCCTGTTCTGGCCGGCGATGCTGCATGGCGCGAACTTCCGCACGCCCACCGCGCTGCACGTCAATGGCTACCTGACCGTGAATGGCGCCAAGATGTCCAAGTCGCGCGGCACCTTCATCCAGGCGCGCACCTATCTGGATGCGGGTCTGCACCCCGAGTTCCTGCGCTACTACTTCGCCAGCATGCTCAACGAGACGCCGGTCGACGTCGACCTCGACCTGAAGGCCTTCGAGGAACGCGTCAACTCGCACCTGGTCGGCAAGTGGGTGAACATCGCCAGCCGCACCGCCGGCTTCGTGCACAAATTCTTCGAGGGTCGTCTTTCATCACAGTTCGGCGCCGAGGAAGGCGTGCTGTGGAACAGCTTGCTGGAGCATTACGACGGCATCGCCGAGCTGTATGACAACGGCGACTTCGCCGAAGTCACCCGCCGTTTCGTGCTGATGGCCGACATCGTCAACGGGCACATCGCGGCGACCGCGCCGTGGACCATGGCCAAGCACGAAAGCAGGCGCGAGGCCTTGCACCATGTCTGCTCGTTCGCGCTGGCGGCGTTCCGCCTGCTGGCGGGCATGCTCAAGCCGATTCTGCCCGGTACGGCGGCCGCCGCCGAAAGCTTTCTCGCTGCACCCATCATCGATTTCGATGACGCCCGCAGCACGCTGCACAACCACACCATCCAGGCTTTCGAGGCGTTGATGGGTCGGATCGATCCCGCGCGCATCGAAGCGATGATCGAATCCTCGAAAGATTCACTCGGCGCACCCGCCGAGGCACCCAAAGCCCCGAAGAAAAAGCCCATGACCGAAAACACCCAGCCCACCGCAACGACGCCTGACCCGCAACAGCACGACAGCGCCACGATCGGCATCGATGACTTCGCCAGACTCGACCTGCGCATCGGCAAGGTCAGCGCATGCGAGTTCGTGGAAGGCTCGGACAAATTGCTGCGCTTCGAACTGGATGCCGGCGAACTGGGCAAGCGGCAGATCTTCTCCGGCATCCGCGCCGCCTACGCCGAGCCGGAAAAGCTGATCGGCCGCAACGTGGTGTTCATCGCCAACCTGGCGCCGCGCAAGATGCGCTTCGGTCTGTCCGAAGGCATGATCCTGTCCGCCGGCGACGGCGGCAGCGACCTGTTCCTGCTTGACGCCGACCAGGGCGCGAAGCCCGGCGCCACCGTCCGCTGAGGCTGGCAAGGTCGGGCCCTCCCCCGCCGGCGAAGCGACCCGCTACTGCTTCGTATAGGTCACGAAGAAGCCGACCAGATCGCCGTTCTCGGTGTACGGTGCCATGTCCATGTAACGATAGCCGCGCGCCGCATAGTCGGCGTGCGACTTGGTCAACTGGCTCGCCATGTGCTTCTTGCGGAAACCGAATGTGGCATCGACAAACACGGTCACGGTATCGCCCGAAGCGACGGGCGTTTCGGCCTGCGCCGGAGCGGCGTGGCCCAACAGGATCGAACCACCTGCGCCAAGCACGGCAGCCAGCAATAACGAAGCAAGCAACGACGATTTCATGGCAGCACTCCGACAAGCGACGACAATTGCGGGACAATGGACGTCGATCATCGCCCGTTCCCGCCACCACGCATGAGTGATCCCGTCACCCTTCTGAGCAACCGTATCGATGCCGTGCTGCCGCAGACCCAATGCGAGCAATGCGGCTATCACGGCTGCCGGCCGTATGCGGAAGCGATCGCGCGCAACGAGGCACCGATCAACCGTTGCCCGCCCGGAGGTGCCGCGGGCATCGGGAAGCTGGCGGCCCTGCTCGATCGACCCGTGCTGCCACTGGATCCCGCCCACGGCATCGAACATCCGCGCATGCTGGCGCGCATCGTCGAGGCCGACTGCATCGGTTGCACCAAGTGCATCCAGGCCTGTCCGGTCGACGCCATCGTCGGTGCGTCGAAGCTGATGCACACCGTGCTTGCCGACGACTGCACCGGCTGCGAGCTGTGCGTGCCGGCCTGCCCGGTGGACTGCATCGTGCTCGAGCCGATGCCGATCGAGCAGGTCGATGTCGCACATGCCGATGCCGCGCGTGACCATTTCTTGCGCCGCGAACGGCGGCTGCAACGTCAGCGCGACGAACGTGACGCCGAACTGGCCGCGCGCAAGGCCGCGGTGGAAATGACTGCAGGGCCGGTCAACCCGGTGCTGGCGGCGTTGGCCCGCGCCAGGGCGAAGCAGCAGGAGCGGCCATCATGAAGCGTGCGGACGTGATCGAGCTGTTCTCGCGCCTGCGCGAACTGGACCCGCACCCCACCACCGAACTGGCCTACACCACGCCATTCGAATTGCTGGTGGCGGTGGTGCTGTCGGCGCAGGCCACCGATGTCGGTGTCAACAAGGCCACGAAAAAGCTCTATCCGGTGGCGAACACGCCACAGACCATCCTTGCGCTGGGCGAAGACGGGCTGAAGCGTTACATCAGCAGCATCGGTTTGTTCAACGCCAAGGCGAAGAACGTGATCGCGCTGTGCCGGTTGCTGATCGAACAGCACGACGGCGAAGTGCCCTGCACTCGCGAAGCGCTGGAAGCGCTGCCAGGCGTCGGCCGCAAAACGGCCAACGTGGTGCTCAACACCGCCTTCGGCGTGCCGACCATCGCGGTGGATACGCACATTTTCCGCGTATCCAACCGCACCGGGCTGGCACCGGGCAAGGACGTGCGTGCGGTGGAGGACAAGCTGGAAAAGGTGGTGCCCGCCGAATTCAGGCAGGACGCCCATCACTGGCTGATCCTGCACGGCCGCTATGTGTGCAAGGCACGCAAGCCGGATTGCCCGCATTGCGTGATCCGCGATTTGTGCCGCTATAGGGACAAGACCGTCGAAGACTGACCGCGGAACGTCGTCCGATCAGGTCGGCAGTTGCGCCCGCTCCAGCGCCGCGATGTGCCGTTCCAGCCGCGGCCCCAGGTAGCAATGCGAGCCGCACGGCAGCAGGCCGACTTCGGCAAACGTGCGCAGGTACCAGGCCGGTGCACGCGACACGAACCCATGATGATCGCCAGCGACATCATCGCGGCTGGTGAACACTTCGAGGAAGGCCACGCCCTCGAGCATCTCGCCGATGCCCTGCAGGCCGGCGCGGATTTCCGCAGGCTTCAGGTAGTGCAGCACATCGGTGCACACGATCAGGTCGAAACGTTCGTCGAAACGCAGCTGTTCCAGTTGCCCGAACCGGGCCAGCCCGATGCCGCGGCTGCGGCCGTAGCGCGCCACCACGTACTCGCTGGCATCCAGGCCGCGATACACGATGCCGGGTCGCAGCGCACGCAGCGGCGCGCGCCAGGTCGCCTCGCCGCAGCCCACGTCGAGCACGTTGCGGATCGGCCGGCCGAGGTAGTACTCGGCCTGGGCCACCACCATCGCCACCTTGCGCTTGAGCTCGCCCGGCGAAGCCACGGAATGTCGCGGATCGCGGTACCACTTGTCGAAATAGGCGCGGTCGTAGGTCTTGGGCATGCGGATTCTTGCGCGAAAGGAAGCAGTGGCCATGGTAGCCCCAGTGCGGCAGGGGTTCGGTCGGCATCACCTTCTGCATGCGTGGCCGATGCAAGCATTCTGGCGAACCCGAACCCATCGTCCAAGGAGAACCGCATGCCCATGGTCCGCTTCCGCCTGATCGGCAGTCGCGCCGACGCCGACGCCGTCATCGCCACCCTGCATGGCCTGGACCAGATCGAACACGTCGAGGAAATCGACGACCTGGTGCCCGGGATGCGTGACGACTCCAGCTCGAGCGACTCGGCCGGCGACGGCGAAGGCCACGTCTACTGCATCGAGGTCGACGCGCCCGGCGACAGCGTGGCCGACGACGTTCGGGCCCGCGCGGAAGAAGCGGCCAGCGAGTCCGGCACAGGCATTGAATTCGTCGACGAGTTCTGAACAGCGGCAAAGATTCCTGCGCAAGCTTGTCATCCGCTGGCCGGGCTCTGCGTTGATCCGGTCTGTGGCGCCGCGGTAGTCGGCGCTCCAACCAGCCAGGCTGCGCCCATGAACCTCGCCTCTGCCCGTCTCTCGCGCTTGCGTTTCCACTGGCATCCGCGGCTGATTCCGTTGATGGCCGCCTTGCTGCTGGCCTGCTCTGCATCCGTCCGCGCAGCGGATCCCGCGGTTCGGGTGTTGGCGCCGGGCGACGTCCAGTGGCTGCAGCGGGCCACGTTCGGGATCGACTCGGCCAGCCTGGCCAGTTACCGCCAGCTTGGCCGCCAGCGCTGGCTCGACATCCAACTGACCGACCGTGACGATGCGCTGCCGCCAGCCATTGCCCAGCTGATCGCCAGCTACCCGGCGATCAGCACGCCCCCGGAAGAACTGCTGGCGAAAGAGGTGGAGGCCCGCCGCCAGCTGAAGGCAATGCCCGATGGCGACGCCAAGATCGCCGCGAAGAAGGATCTGCAGAAGCAGGCCCGCGAACTGGCACAGCAGGCACAACAGGCCGAACTGCTGCACGCGATCTACGGCAGCAACTCGCTGAAGGAACAGCTGGTCTGGTTCTGGCTCAACCATTTCAGCGTGTATGCCGCCAAGGGCCGCGTGCGGCTGGTCGCCGCGGACTATGAGGAACACGTGATCCGGCCGCATGCGCTGGGCAAGTTCCGCGACCTGCTGCTGGCCACGCTGAAAAGCCCGGCGATGCTGGAGTTCCTCGACAACGCGAAGAACGTCAAGGGCAAGACCAACGAGAACTACGCACGCGAGCTGATGGAACTGCATGCGCTGGGCGTCGGCTCCGGCTATACCCAGCAGGATGTGCAACAGCTGGCGCTGATCCTCACCGGCGCCGGCATCGCGCCGAAGGCACCTCGGCGAGCGGGGCGTTTTGGCCGCATGCGGCCGGGCTTCGTGCGCGACGGCCTGTTCGTGTTCAACCCCGACCGCCACGACTTCAGCGACAAGACTCTGCTCGGCCAGCCCATCCGCGGCAGCGGTTACGCCGAGATCGAGCAGGCGGTGGACCTGATCAGCCGGCAACCTGCCTGCGCGCAATTCGTCTCGCGCCAGCTGGCCGAATACTTCGTGGCCGACCAACCGCCGCCCGCGCTGGTCGATGCGATGGCAAAAACCTTCCTGCGCAGCGATGGCGACATCGCCGCGGTGCTGCGCACGATGTTCGACTCCGCCGACCTGGTGGCCGGCAAGGCGCGCAAGTTCAAGGATCCCACCCGGTTCCTGGTTTCCGCGATGAAGCTGGCCTACGACGGCCAGCCGATCGGCAATGCGCGACCCTTGCTCAACTGGCTCAACCAGATGGGCGAGCCGGTGTTCGGCCGGATCACGCCCGACGGCTGGCCACTCGACGGCGCCAGCTGGTCGGGCTCGGGCCAGCTGGCGGCACGTTTCGAGGTGGCTCGCGCGATCGGCAGCGGCCGCAACAAGCTGTTCATGGCGGATACCGACGCTTCGGACCCAGCCATGCCGCGGGAACGCCCTGCCGCGCCCGCGCTGGATTCGCCGCTCTACCGCGCGGTCATCGCACCGCATCTGTCGCCGGCTACCCGGTTGGCGCTGGGCAAGGCCGGTTCGGCGGCGGAATGGAACACCTATCTGCTGTCGTCGCCTGACTTCAACTACCGCTGAGCTGTCCACGAGGCCCACCATGAACCGTCGCGAATTCCTGCTCGCCGCCACCTCCGCCGCGGCCGCGCTGCCCGCCCTGTCCTTCAGCGGCAGGCTGTTTGCCGCACCGACCAGCTCACCGCGGTTCCTGCTGGTGTTCCTGCGCGGCGGCTACGACTGCAACAACCTGCTGGTGCCTTACGCCAGTGATTTCTACCATGAGTCGCGACCGACCCTGGCGATCGCCCGACCCGACCCGGCCAATCCGGACAGCGCGATTCCGCTGGACGCGCAGTGGGGGCTGAACCCGGTACTGCGCGATTCGCTGCTGCCGCTGTGGCAAAAGAAGCAGCTCGCGTTCGTGCCGTTCGCCGGCACCGACGACCTGTCGCGCAGCCATTTCGAAACGCAGAACCATATCGAATCCGGCCAGCCTACCGCGCAGCGCGGCAGCTTCCGTTCGGGCTTCCTGGCACGTCTGTCCGGCCAGCTCACCGGCGTGCCGGCGATCGCGTTCACGAAGAACCTGCCGCTGAGTTTCCAGGGCGCCGGCAAGGACATCCCGAACATCTCGATGAAGGCCGAGCCGAAGGCGCGTTTCAATCCGCGCCAGTCGACCATCCTCAGCGACATGTACAAGGGCACGCCGCTGGCCGCCGCCACCGCCGACGGGCTGGCTTTGCCAGGCTCGATCTCCGACGACCTGCGCAACGAAATGATCAAGGCCAGCGCGGGCGCGCCCAGTGCCCGCAGCTTCGCCACCGAGACGCGGCGCATCGCCACCCTGATGCGCGACCAGTACCGGCTGGGCTTCGTCGACGTCGGCGGCTGGGATACCCACGTCAACCAGGGCAGCGTGGCCGGTGGCCTGGCCAACAACCTGCGCAACCTCGGCGAAGGACTGGCCGCCTATGCAGACACGCTGGGCGACGAGTGGAACAACACCACCGTGGTGGTGCTGTCCGAGTTCGGCCGCACCTTCCGCGAGAACGGCGACAAGGGCACCGACCATGGCCATGGCAGCGTGCACTGGGTGCTGGGCGGCAGGGTCAATGGCGGCCGCATCGCCGGCGAGCAGGCGGCGGTGAACGCCGCCGGCCTGCTGCAGGACCGCGACTATCCGGTGCTCAACAACTACCGCGACGTTCTTGGCGGATTGCTGGCGCGCATCTGGGGATTGTCCGGCGCGCAACTGCAGCAGGTCTTTCCGCAGGCGCAACCGCGGGATCTGCGGCTGGTGTGATGCAGGCCGCTCCGCTCAGGCGGCCCGCGGCACCAGCATGTGCTTGGCGATCTGCCCGTGCATCCGGCCCAGGCCCCGCGCCAGGTGCAAGGTGACAAACAACAGCGCGATACCGATCAGGCACATCCCGATCGCATCGCCCCAGCCCGGCGCATGGGCACCGAAACCCCAGTCCACGAGCACCTGCTGGTCCACGTACAGCCCGGGCATCCAGCCGGGGTGGAACAGCAGCATCAGCGGCGCGCCGATGAAGGCCACCGATACCGACAGCAAGGTCACCGCCAGCGTGAAGTAGACGATGCCCAGCGGCAACATCAGCCACATGTAGCAAAGCGTGGTCCAGGTGTGCACATCGGTGAACATCCGGCCGATGCGCTGCAGCAGGGTCATCCCGGTGGTGGGATAGACCGGCCGCCGCGGCATGCGCATGCCGAGCATGGCTTCCACGATGCGTCCTTCCACCAGCGACAGCACGCGCACGCTGCCGAAGAACAGCACGATGAACGGCAATCCGACGATCAGCACCGACAGGCCCAGTGACAGCGACAGGCCGGTCACCGCCCAGGTGAAGTAGAAGATGCCGGTGGCCAGCGACAGCAACATGTAGAACAGCGCCGCATAGGTGCGCGGATCGGCCGCCACGCCGAAGAAGCGCCCGGCCAGCGAGCGCCGCGCCGGCTGTGGCGGCGGACGGATCGCGCGCTGGATCCGGATCTCCTGGTCGCGGTAGATCTCGGCCACCTCGTCCGGCGCGCCGTAGCTGCCGACCACGTGTTCCAGCATCGCCGCCTCGCCGCGCTGCGGCTGCTCGGCCAGCTCGGCGCGCAGGTGTTCCTCGGCGTCGTACAGCGCGTCCTGGATCAGCGCGGGATCGGCGCCGCGCAAGGCGCCGCGCAGTTGTTCAAGATATTCGGCGATGCTGCGTGGCGCGTTCATGAGACCCCTCCTTGCAAGACGTTATCGACGGAATCACGGGTGGCGTTCCATGCGACAGTCCACTCCCGCAATGACTCGCGCCCGTGTTTGGTGATGCGGTAGTAACGACGCGGTGGCCCGCTGACCGAGGGCTCGACCTCGCTGGCCAGCAGCCCGGCGGCTTCAAGATTGCGCAGCACCGGATACAACGCGCTCTGCTTGCCGGCCAGCACGCCTTCGCCCGTCTCCTCCAGCCGCTTGGCGATCTGGTAGCCGTACATCGGCTGGCGCGACTGGGCCAGCACCGCCAGCAGCACCAGTGACACGGTGCCGCTGGAAAGCTCCTTCTGGAACTTCTTCAATTGGCTGGCACTGTCTTCCATCCCGCTCACCTGCACTGCCACTTAGACTTGAGTGAACGATAGTACGAAGTTGACACTAGTGCATGGGCCTGAAGTCATGCCTGCGCGCGCAGGCGACTGGTGGGCATGGCAGCAACGCATGCACACGTCGGACAAACATGGGTCTCAGCAGATGCAGCTGGCGCCGACATTTGGTGTTGCTGAGATAGCCATGCAGGCCTGAGCGGTGTTTGCCTTCGGCGATCAGCTGGCCTTGCGAGCAAGTGGCTAAGCTGGAACGATCGTATTCGACCCATTCGCGCCGTTCGGCAACCGAATGCGGATGACGGAGGGAGCAACGCTCTGATCGTTATCCAGAGAAGCGCACACCAGCATGGGCGTCACCCATTCAATTTTTCGCAGTCGCAACGACACGCTGTCGCAGGTCATCGACCAGACGTTTGCGGCTGCCAAGCGCGTAGTCGACAGGCGAAAAAGGCATGGCCGACTGCGCAAAGGCATCGATCAGCTCGAGGATTTGTTGCGCCTTGTCATTCGGGTAACTGGCGGTGCTGCCGTTGTCGGTCAATGCGACCAGTTTTTCCTGCAGCACTTCCTTTCTTGCGATCGCAGCTTCGCAGTCGGGATGGGCGACGCACAAACCATAGGTGCCCTGCAGAAAATGTGCCCAGATCGCGACGATCCGCGCACGAAGGCCTGCTTCGATGGGGGCGCCATCCGCGTCGAAGCTGTCGTGCAGGCGCCAGAGGCTGCGATCGAGTTGGCCAAGGGCGATCTGCAAGTTCGTGGCGAACATCGCCTTGAGCGCGTTGCCGGCCTGCTCGTACCCGGCCTCGGCGATCACGCGCTGCGCCCGATGGACCCATTGGACGTGATCGGGATGGAAGTAGCTGCCGTCAATCGCCCCGGGGGCCGACAAGGTTCCGAAGACGTGTGAAGTGACCTCCGAGGATCCCGTGACTACGTACGACGGGGCCGGAACAAGCCGATCCTTGATCAGTACGAAGAGCTCGTCCGTGGAGATTCCGCACGCCGCAGCGAATGGTTCGGCCGACAGGTAATGTCGATCGAGATAGGCGTCCAGAGCCGTCCGCTCGCCCGATCCGTGTGCGCGACACGAGTCCGGCGGTGCCTGGCGGCGATTGTCCATGCCGTAGTCGCGCAGAACCTGAGCAACGCGCAGACGGTAGTCTGCGAAGATGGAATCCCGCCCTTCTGCCTGGACGTTGCGGTGCATCTCGACATTCCGCCATTGCCGGACGGCTTCCTCGTTGCGCCAGACCGACAACGACAGCACCTTGTCCGGCTCGGTCAGGCTCGCGTAGCGTTCGATCGAGACGAACCCGTTGAACCCCTCCAGCAGGGGTCGCAAGCGGGCGGCGGCATCGAGATAGGCGTCTTTCCGGCCAGGGCGTGGCAGTGCCTCAAAGATCACCACGATCATCGCGACGGCTCCTGATGGATCTTGGCGGGACTGACGGTGGATGTGACGGTTTTCAGGAACGTGCGCTGCTCGCGCAGGATGAAGCGATGCTCCTGCGCGAACGCGAAATTCGCGCGACCTTCGGGATCGGACTTCAATGTGGTCCGGTAGGTTTCGTACGCCGTCAGACTGGCGAAGCCGACGATGCCCCAAGCCTCATCGTTGCTGCTTTCGTGCGGCAGGAAATAGCCGAGCAGATCGCCGCCACACCGCGGGATGATGCGGGCCCAGTTTTCGGCATATTCCCTGAACGCCTCACGCTGGAAGGGATCGATCCGGTAGCGGATGAAACAGGCGATGGTCATGGCGGCACGCTCAAGCAGAGTGGGCGCTCAACATAGTCCGTTGCGGCGTGCCAATGGTTCGCCTACCATCGAACCATGGACGAGATGCCCGATATTGCCAGTGTCGCTGCACTGATTGGCGACCCGACCCGTGCGAAACTTTTGGCGGCACTGATCGGCGGCCGCGCCCTGACCGCGACCGAGCTGGCGGGCGTGGCTGGCGTGACCAAACAGACGATCAGTTCGCACTTGGCCAAGCTGGTCGCGGCGCAGTTGATCGCGGTGGAAAGCCAGGGCCGGCACCGCTATTTCCGACTGGCGGGGCGCGATGTCGCGCGTTTGCTGGAGCATTTGATGGGCATCGCCTCGCGCAGGGGTGCCCCCGAAGTGCGCACCGGGCCACGCGCTTCAGCGATGCGCGCTGCGCGTGTTTGCTACGACCATCTGGCCGGAGAGGCTGCCGTGCAGATGTTCGCCAGCTTCGAGCGGCGCAAATTTTTTCGCTACGCTGACGACGGCGTCGGACTCAGCAGGCGTGGCGTGGATCACTTCGATGCATTTGGCATCGACCTTGCCGCTCTCTCGCAGCACCGTCGCGCGTTGTGCCGTACGTGCCTGGACTGGAGCGAGCGCCGTCATCATCTGGCCGGCGCACTCGGCGCGGCCTTGCTCGACCGCTTCTTTGAACTCGGCTGGGCCAGGCGCGCGAGGAATTCGCGCGTGGTGACCTTCTCGGCCTTGGGGGAGATGGAATTGCGTCGGCAGTTCGGTGTCGGGGAATAGCCTGCCAGCTCGCAAATCCGCGTATGCGGGAATGGAAGAAGCTTCGATGTAGTCAAGGACGCCTGACCGTGCCTCGATCACAGCCGCGTGGCGATGGCGAATGCGGTCGCGCGTGATCCTGCCGAAGAAGCCTCAACCACGAGCACTCACAGCAACACCTGCCGCGTATTGGCCAGGAAATGGTGTATGTCCTGCTCGGTTCGCGGATCGATCATGTACACCGGCCGCTTGCCATTGGGGCATGCCAGGCGCGGGGTGGTTCCGAACAGTCGGCAGATCAGCGGGCGTTGGCCGTAGACCTCGCAACCGTGCTGGCCGAGGTAGACACAGTTCAGCTGGTCCAGCGCGGCGGCATGTTCGCTTTCGGTTTTTACGGGCAGCCTTGCCACCTCCTCCGCGGACGCGGTCACCGGGCCGCAGCAGTCGTGACAGCCGACGACGCAGGTGAAGGAAGGAATGCGCTGGCGCAGCTTCTCGATTTTTCGATCATTGGGGGTCACGGCGCGTCACTTTCCCTTCTGCGGACTATTCCATATCCGATTCTCCCGGTTTTCGGGATGACGCGCTGCGCCGGGCGCCCAACCTCCGCCGCGCACACGCCAGCCCCACGGCCGCGGATATCCGCACATGCCTGCCGCTGGGTGCCATGCCCGGGTCTGTCCTGCTAAGTTGCCTGTCTTGCCATGTCGTTGCCCAGGGGAACCACCATGCTTCGTCGCCCTCTCGTTGCCGTGCTCGCGCTGACCAGCACTCTGCTGGCGTTTCCCGCCCTCGCCGCCGAACAGGCCAGGGCCACCCCCACAGCGAAGGAGATCCTGGCCAAGTCCACACCGGCCGAGTGGCGCACGCCCGATCCACAAAACCTGCTCTTCATGCAGCTGCCGCAAGGCCGCGTGGTGATCGAGCTGGCGCAGGACTTCAGCCCGCTGCACGCGGCGAACATCCGCACGATGGTGCGCGCGCACTACTTCGACGGGCTGGCGATCATCCGCGTGCAGGACAACTTCGTCACCCAGTGGGGCGACCCCAACGACGACGAGAACGGCGACAAGAGCAAGATCCGCTCACTGGGCAAGGCCCGCAAAACCCTGCCGCCGGAATTCACCCGCCCGATCGATCCGAAGCTGCCGTGGACGGCCCTGCCCGACGGCGATGTCTATGCAGCCCAGGTCGGCTTTTCCGAAGGCTTTCCAGTCGCGCGCGATCCGGCCAGCGGGCAGGAGTGGGTGGCGCACTGCTACGGCACCGTCGGCGTGGCACGCGACGTGGCGCCGGACAGCGGCAGTGGCAGCTCGCTGTACGCGGTGATCGGCCAGGCACGCCGACTGGATCACGCGCTGGCTGTTGCCGGTCGCGTGCTCGATGGCATGCCGTTGCTGTCGGGCCTGCCGCGCGGACCCGAGCCGATGGGCTTCTACGCCGACCCCGCCCAGCGTGTCGCCATCCAGTCGGTGCGGCTGGCGGCCGACATCCCGGCCGCGGAACGCCCCTCGGTCAAGGTGTTGCGCACCGACAGCATGACCTTCGCCGCCCTGGTGGAAGCCAGGCGCAACGGTCGCAGTGCGTTCTATGCGCACCCGCCGGGCAAGGTCGAGCTGTGCGGCATGGACGTGCCGGTGAAGGTGTCCGAACCGGGGCACTGAGGCTGCCGGGCTTGCGGCTTGCGTTCGACACGAGGAACGGCGCCGCTGGCTGGCGCATGAACACCCGCTGACGACAGCCGGGTGTTCACCACGTCTTGTCACGCAAGGGGTTATGCATGGACATCGCGAACCGTGACAGGAGCCCAGCATGAAGCGCAGCCGCAAAGTCCTCGCATGGATCGTGGGAGTCGTGCTTGCGCTGATCCTGCTCCTGGTGGTGGTGATCGCCACCTTCGACTGGAACCGGATGCGGCCCTTCATCAGCGACAGGGTGAGCCAGGCGATCGGACGTCCGTTCACGATCAACGGCGATCTCACCGTCGACTGGCAGCGCGACCGCGATGGCAGCTGGCTGGCCTCGCTGCTGCCGTGGCCGGAGTTCACCGCACGCGAAATCAGCATCGCCAACCCCGCGTGGTCGCAGCAGCCGCAGTTCGCCACGTTGCAGGCGCTGCGCTTCCGGCTGTCGCCCTTGCCCTTGCTGGCGCATCGCATCGAAGTGCCCTCGCTGCAGCTGGTACAGCCCAGCGTCGACCTGGAACGCGACACGCAGGGTCGGGCCAGCTGGGATTTCAGCTTTCCGCAAGGCGAGCGGCGGTCGAGCTGGACTCTTGACGTCGGCACGGTCGGTTTCGATCGGGGGCTGGTCACGCTGAACGACGCGCCGAGCCGCACCAAACTCAAGGCGACTGTCGAACCCCTGCAGAACGCCATTCCCTATGACCAGATCGTGGCGCAGCAAACCGCGGACGCCCGCGAGCAGGCGGGCAAGACCACCGGCAAGGCATTGCCGGCGGAAACAGCCAGCGCCCCCGCCAAGAGCGACCAGCGGCAAGCAGCGATCACCTACCAGTTCGGCTGGACCGCCGAAGGCAGCTACCAGGGCAGCGCGCTCAAGGGCCATGGCAAGACCGGTGCCGTGCTGGCGCTGCAG
The DNA here is from genome assembly GCF_050026815.1 of Rhodanobacter ginsengiterrae. Classification (NCBI taxonomy): domain Bacteria; kingdom Pseudomonadati; phylum Pseudomonadota; class Gammaproteobacteria; order Lysobacterales; family Rhodanobacteraceae; genus Rhodanobacter; species Rhodanobacter ginsengiterrae. Next base: position 244,496 of record NZ_JALBWO010000054.1, read on the forward strand.
GACACCGATCGACCGTTCCCGCTGCAGGCGGACGTCAACCTCGGCGACACCCGCATTGCGCTGGTCGGCACGCTGACCGATCCGCTGCATCTTGGCGCGCTGGACGTGCAACTGTGGCTTTCCGGCCCCAGCATGGCCAAGCTGTATCCGCTCACCGGCATCACCCTGCCCGACACCCCGCCGTATGCCACCGAAGGCCACCTCACCGCCGAACTGCACCACAAGGGCAGCCGCTACCACTACCAGAACTTTCGCGGCCGGGTCGGCGGCAGCGACCTTTCCGGCAACTTGCTGTTCGTCACCGGCGGCGAACGGCCGAAGCTGAGCGGCGACCTGCACTCGAAACTGCTCCAGTTTGCCGATCTCGCGCCGTTGATCGGGGGCGATTCGGCTACCGCCAAATCCGGCAACGGCACCGCGCAGCCGGCCGACAAGCTGCTGCCGGCAGCGCCGTTCCGCACCGCGCGCTGGCAGACCATGGATGCCGACGTGAACTTCACCGGCGAACGCATCCTGCACGGCGAAGCGCTGCCGATCGATTCGCTGAGCACGCATCTGGTGATGAGCAACGGCGCGCTCTACCTCGACCCGCTGAGTTTCGGCGTCGCCGGCGGCCAGGTGCGCAGCAACATCACGCTGGACGGCAGCCGCACGCCGATGCACGGTTTGCTCAAGCTCAGCGCGCGCCACCTCAAGCTGAAACAGCTGTTCCCCACCTTCGAGCCGATGCATACCAGCTTCGGCGAGATCAACGGCGACGCCGAGCTCAACGCCACCGGCAATTCCGTCGCCGCGCTGCTGGGCAGCGCCAATGGCGAGCTGAAGCTGTTGATGAATGACGGCGCGATCAGCAAGACCCTGCTGGAAACGGCCGGCCTCAACGTCGGCAACATCGTGATCGGCAAGCTGTTCGGCGACAAGACCGTGCAGATCAACTGCGCAGCCAGCGACATGACCGCCACCAACGGCGTGTTCGACATGCGCCTGTTCGTGTTCGACACCGACGATGCGGTGATCAACGTCACCGGCACGGTGAACCTCGCCAGCGAGAAGCTCGATCTCGACGTGACACCGCACACCAAGGGCTTCCGCGTGTTCTCGCTGCGCTCGCCGCTGTACATCAATGGCACGTTGAAGAATCCGAACGTCGGCGTGCACCCCGGCCCGCTGATTGCACGCGGCGCCGGCGCGGTGGCGCTCAGCATCGTGGCCGCGCCGGCGGTCGCCCTGCTCGCGCTGGTGGCGCCCAGCCACGAGGACAAGGACGAGAACACCTGCCGCACCGTGCTGCAGCAGCTACGCCAGTCCGGGAAAATGATGCCCGCGACCAGCAAACGGAAGTCCCGGTAGCCGCCCGTTCGCGGGCGGGCTGCGGCGGTGACGGGCCATGTGCGGCGCTAGAATGGGCCATCTCCCCGCGCGATGCCCTCCATGCAACCCGTCAGCCAGGCCCGCCTGCAGATCCATTTCTGCGTGTTGCTGTGGGGCTTCACCGCGATCCTCGGCAAGCTGATCACCCTGCCCGCGCTGCCGCTGGTGTTGTGGCGCATGGCGCTGGTCACCGTTGCCTTGCTGCTGGTGCCGCGAGTCTGGCGCGGGCTGCGCGCCATGCCGGCGCGGCTGATCTGGGCGTATGCCGGCATCGGCGTGCTGGTGTCGCTGCATTGGCTCAGTTTCTACGCGGCGATCAAGCTGTCGAACGCCTCGGTTGGCGCCACCTGCATCGCGCTGGGCCCGGTCTTCCTGGCTTTCATCGAACCGTGGATCGCGAAAAGGAAATTCGATCCGCGCGAACTGCTGATCGGTGTGGCGGTGATCCCGGGAGTGGTGATGGTGGTTGGCGGGGTACCGCACGACATGCGGCTGGGCATCGCGGTGGGGGTGCTGTCGGCGCTGTTCGTGGCGTTCTTCGGCTCGCTCAACAAGCGGCTGGTGGAGCACGGCGATCCGCTCACGGTGACCTTCATCGAACTGGGCACCGGCACCGTGTTCCTCAGCCTGCTCGCGCCGCTGTTGCCACATGTCGGGCCGGCGTTCGTGCTGCCGGACCTGCACGACACCTGGCTGCTGCTGGCGTTGTCGTTCGGCTGCACCCTGCTGCCGTTCGCGCTGGCGCTGGTCGCGTTGCGTCACATGAGTGCCTTCGGCACCCAGATGGTGACCAATCTGGAACCGGTCTACGCGATCATCCTGGCGGTCGTGCTGCTCGGTGAGCAGCATCAGCTCGACCGCTGGTTCTACGCCGGCGTGACGGTGATCCTGGCAGCCGTATTCGTGCACCCGCTGCTGCATCGTCGCCAACGTGCTCCCGGACAGCCCGAGCTGCTGGGCACCTCCGAGAGCCACGGCATCGTCGACTGACACCTGGCTCAGTTGCGTGCCAGGTGCTCGCGCAGATGGTCGATGAATCGGCGCACTTTCGCCGGCGCCTGCTTGCCGGGATAGACCGCATGGATGCCGCCCTCGGGCAAGCGATACTGCGCCAGCAGAACCACCAGCCGACCGCTGCGGAGATCTTCCTCGACCAGGTAGTCCGGCAGCACGCCCACGCCGGCGCCGGCCAGCACCATCGCCCTCACCGCCGCGGCATTGTTGGCCTGCGCGACCTGCCGCACGCGGACGACGTGTCGCTTGCCGCTGCTGACGAAGGTCCAGCGCAGTGGCGTTGCCAACAGTGACATCGCGATCCAGCCGTGATCGGCCAGGTCCTCTGGTCGACGCGGCGCGCGGTGCAGCGACAGATACGCCGGCGCGGCCACTACCAGCTGACGGAAACTGCCCAGCCGCGCGGCATGCATGCTGGAGTCGCGCAGCCATCCCACGCGTATCGCCAGGTCGAAGCGTTCGGCGATCAGGTCGCTGATGCGGTCGTCGATCACCAGATCGGCCTGCAGTTGCGGATGCATCTGGCAGAAACCCGCCAGCGCCGGAGCCACCACCGCCATGCCGTAATCGGTGGACGTGGCAAGGCGCAGCGTGCCGGTGACGGTATCGCGGTTGCCGCCAACCCGCGCGATCGCCGCCTCGGCATCGGCGAGAATACGCATGCAATCGGCGTGGAAGTGCGTGCCGGCCTCGGTCAGCGACATGCGCCGCGTAGTACGCACCAGCAAGGTGACGCCCAGCTCGCGTTCCAGCCGCGCGAGGTGCTGGCTGACCATCGCCTTGGTCAGCCCCAGCTGTTCCGCCGCCGCCGTGAACGACCCGGCGCGCACCAGCGCCACGAAGACGGCGAGCCGATTGAGATTGACGTCGTTGGGCATGCAGGACACTGTCAACTATGGATTTACAGTGAATTATGCATTGGCCTGTTTATCAAACCAATGACCCCGCGCATGCTTGCTCCCACCAGCCGCTTGCGAGCGATCGCGCGGCACCTTCCCCATGGAGCTCTGCATGAAAATCGTACTGTTTGGCGCTACCGGTCACCTTGGTCACGGCATCCTCGAAGAAGCGCTGCTGCGCGGCCATGAGGTCACCGCGATCGTGCGCGACCCCGCACGACTGACCCGGCGCAGCGACAGCTTGCGCGTGGTGACTGGCGACGTGGCACAACCCGCCGGCTGGCTCGACGCGGTACGTGGCGCGGATGCCGTGGTGGCCAGCCTGTCGGCCCGTCGCGATGGCAACAACGACAGCCTGCCGGCCAACGCGCGCGTATTGCTGGACAGCCTGCCCGAAGCAGGCGTGAAGCGCCTGCTCTGGGTCGGTGGCGCCGGCTCGCTGGAGACCGCGCCCGGCGTGAGGGTGCTCGACGATCCGGACTTCCCGGACGCCTGGAAGCCGGAGGCCGAAGCCCAGGGCAAGGCATTGGAGATCTTTCGCACCAGCAGGGCCGAGGTGGACTGGACCTATGTCAGCCCCGCCGCACTGATCGAGGACGGCGAACGCCGCGGCAGCTATCGCCTCGGCCGTGATCAGCTGCTGGCCGATGCGGACGGCGTGAGTCGCATCACGGTCGCCGATTACGCGGCAGCCGTGCTGGACCGCATCGAAAAGCACGATGCGTTGCGCCAGCGCGTCAGCGTCGCCTACTGAAGCTTGCCGGCCGGGACCTGGGCGAAGCGGGCCGCGCCGGCGCCGGGCGGCTCGACCACGACACGGTCGCGGCCACCGCTCTTGGCCTGGTAAAGCGCCGCATCGGCGCGACGGATGAGATCCTCGACCGAGGCGGCCTCGCTCCCGATCCACACCATGCCGATGCTCAGGCTCACGGCAAAGGCATGTCCGTTCCACTGATGCGACATCGCGCTCACCGCACTCTGGATGTCGCGCGTGCGCTGCTCGGCATCAGCGCGGGCAATGCCCGGCAGCAACAGCAGGATTTCCTCGCCGCCATAGCGCCCGAGCCGGTCGCCCTCACGCACATGCGCTTGCAGACAACGCGCGATCGCCAGCAGCGCAGCGTCGCCGGCCTGATGGCCGAGGGTGTCGTTGATGCGCTTGAAATGGTCGGCGTCGATCAGCCCCACGGCCAGACCGGGCTGCGGACGCTGGCCCGGTTCCAGCAGCGCTTCCAACTGTTCGAGGATGGCCGGGCGATTGTGCAGTCCGGTCAGGCTGTCGTGCGTGGCCTGGTGATAGAGCTCGGCGCGGGCCAGCTCCAGCTCGCGCTTTTCCTCGGTGAGTTCAACCGTGCGTCCGGCAACCATCGCTTCCAGACGGCGGTTCTGCCGGCGCAGCCGACGCGAACGCCAGCGCCAGCTGAACCCCACCAGCAGGATCAGCAGCAACACCAGCAACAGGCCGGCCCACCGGGTCAGCCACCATGGCGGCGGAATACGGAAATCGAAATGCGCCGACGCGGAGACGGTACGATGGTCGTCATCGATCGCCTGGACTTCCAGGCGGTAGTCACCCGACGGCAGGCCGGTGAGGTTGATCACGTTCGCGGCGGTTTCGATCCAGCCGGAGTCCTGCAGGCGATAGTGATAGCGCGGACTGCCGCCGGAAGCCAGGCCCAGCAGCGCGTAACGCACGGTCAGCGCAGCCGACTGGCCACCCAGACGCACGCTGTCCCCCGGGTTGACAGGCTCGCTGCCGTGCATCACCGAGGTGATCAGGACCTTGCCGGGATCGCTGGCCAGCATGGCTTGCGGATTGAGGATGTGGCTGGCGCCGATCGCCGTGGCGAGCCACACCGAGCCGTCGGGATCCTCGAAGAAGCCGTTCTGGCTGGTCTCGTCCCACAGCAAGCCATCGGCCTGCGACAGGTGCGCCCAGCGCTTGCCGTCGAACACGTCCACGCCGCCACCACCGCCCACCCAGATCCAGCCGCGATGATCGCACCGGACGAAGTAGACCAGCGTGTTGTCCAGCCAGTTGTCCACCACGCGGGAGAGTGCCAGCTGATCGCCATGCACCGCCGCGTGAAACAGCCCCGGCTCGTTGGCGCCCAGCCACAGGCTGCCATCCCTGTCCACCGCGATGGCGCTGAAGCCCGAAGCGATCGACGCGTTCGCCGTCAGCATCCGCGTCCACTGCCCGTTGGCGTAATGCAGCACGCCGCTGTTGCAGGCAAACCACAAGCTGCCATCCGCGCCGTCGACAATGTCCGAACACTGCAGGTCGGTGGTTGCCGCCGCCGGGATGCGCTCGGGCGGGGCGCCAGCGCGATCGATGCGGTAAATCCCGTTGACCGTGGCGATCCACAAGCGACCCTCCCGATCGAAATGCAGGTACTTCACGAACGCGGGCAATTGCGCCGCCAGCGCGGTGCGTCCGCTGGCCGGGTCGTAGCGCAGCACGCGATGGTCGTACAAGCCGGCCCAGATCGCGCCGTCGGCGGCCTTGGCAATGCTCAGGATCTGCCGCGGTGCCGGCGTGAACTGGAGTGGCCATGAGCGCAGCCGGGTCTCGCCATCCGTCAGCACGCTGCCGCCCAGTTCGTTGGCGAACCACAGGTGCGTCGCGTCGAAGCGCAGGATCGACCAGTTGGGCACGCTTTCAAAGCCCTGGCCGCGACCCCAGCCCTCGACCAGGCCGTAACCATTCCAGCGCGAGATGCCTCGCCCGTAGGTGCCCAGCCACAGGGTGCCATGGGTATCGAACAGCAAGGCGGTGAGCTCGATGTCGGGCAAGCCGTTGCTGCTGTCCATCGACGTCCAGCCGGTACCATCCCAGCGCGCCAGGCCACGATTGGTCGGCGTCAGCACGCGCCCGCGCGCGTCCTCGACGAGGACTTCATTGTCGCTGACCACACCCATGTCACCCGCCGGCAGGTCGCGCGCAACGAAACGCGTCGCGCCGGGCGGCAAGGCCAGTACGTGATGCACGCCGCGCAACCACAAGGTTCCCTGCCGATCCAGCAGCAGGCCGGTCCAGGCGTCGGCCGGCACGCCCTCGGCACTCCCGTGCACCAGCACCTTGCCGTTGGCATCGACGCTGCACAGCGCACCGTCGCAGCCGATCCACAGACGGTCGGCCGCCGACAGCACCACGGTGACCTTGCGCAACTGCGGCACGCGCGCCAGTTGCGCATCGTCGAACAGCGGTCGCACTTGCCAGGGCTGCCGCGCGCCGTCGCCGGAAAGCTGCAGCAGGCGGTCGTTCTTCACGATCAGCAGCCGGCCATCGTCCAGCGCCAGCATCTGGCGGCCCACGTCGACCACCAGCGGCTTTCCCGCCGGTGTCACCTCGCGGAAGCGCAGCCCATCGCCGACGCGCAACCCCGACTGGGTGGCCACCCACAGGCGGCCACTGCGCGGGTTCTGCGCCATCGCGGTGACGTACTCGCCCTGGTTGAAGCCCTGCGCGAGTCCCATGCGCTCGAAGTTGCCACCGTCGAAGCGGTACAGGCCCATCTCGGTGCCGGCCCAGACAAAGCCACGCCGGTCCTGCAGCAGCACATTGATGACCTGGCTTTCCAGGCCCGACTTGCGGTCGTAGGTGGTCAGCGAATACTGCTGCGCCGACGCAGACAGCGAGGTCAGCACCAGCACCACGGCCGTCAGCAGCAGCGCCTGGCTCTTGCTCAACATCAATGAAGCCCCTCTCCGTCTTGTCCGGTCGAAGCCTGCTTGCTCATGCTGCCGACACGCCCCTTGCCATGCGCGGCACTTGCATCGTTATACGTCAACACGCGGGCATGGGTCGACACGCTGGATCGGGTCACGCGCACCGCCCGCGCCTGCGCGGTCCCTGCCCACGATCCGACCAGTGACGAGGACGCAACCAGCCATGCAACGGAGTTCGCACTGGCTTGCCGTCAAGCGCATTCCCTGCGGCACGCCATGCTTCGCCCGGAACGGCAGCGGGAAACGGTCGACGCTATCGCCATGGCAGGGGCCTCGCGCCGGCAGGTCAGTCCGGCGTCACCTGTGCGTGCCTGGCGCGGTCACCGCCGTGCGGGCGGCTGTGCACCATCCATGTCCATGTCGTCGTCCGGCGGCGCCCTGGCCACGATGTCCTTGTACTGTTCGGGCGTCATGCCGGGCAGTTTCTGCAGGAAGGCGACCATGCTCCAGATCGTGGGGTCGTCGTGGCTGAAGCCCCACGCCGGCATCGCGCTCATCTTGATGCCGTGCTTGATCACCCAGAATGCATCCTTCGGATCGACGCGCAGCTGCGCCAGGTCCGGCGGCTGCGGATACAGCCCCGGGCGGATTTCCGAGTCCTTCATGCCGGGCTTGAGATGGCACTGCGTGCACATCGCCGCGTACTGGCCGGCGCCCTTGAGGATCAGCTGCGGATCCTCGAGATTCGGCACCACGATATTTTCCGAGCGGACATGTATCGAGCGATCGCGCAGAGTCTGCAGCACCACGGACACCGCTTTGCTGTGGTGATCGTCGGCGCCGATGTTGTAAGTGCCGGAATAGACGAAGGCCCCCGCGCCGAGAGCCAACACGCCCAGAACGATGGCCACCGTGATGCCGTGATGCCGGATTTGCTGTTTCATGGCGTATCTCCTCAGAACCAGATGCGGAAACCGGCAACGAACTGCTGGTCGAATACGGGTTGCCCGTCGGCACGCGCGTAGTCTGCGCTGGTACCGACGCGACGCACCCAGTTGATGCCCGCGTAGGGTGCGAACTGGCGCCGGACCTCGTAGCGCAGGCGCAGGCCGAACTGCACATCGGACAGGCCGCTGCCGATGCCACGCGCCGGATCGTCCTTGCCGTACAGGTTGAATTCCAGCTCCGGCTGCAGGATCAGCCGCTGCGTGAACGGCACCTCGTAGTCGGCCCGGAAGCGTGCCGCGGTACGGCCGGAGGAGCCGACGTAACCGGTCGCTTCCAGCTCGAACCAGTAGGGTGCAAGCCCCTGCACGCCCAACGCCACCCAGTCGCGGGCCGGGCCGGCACCGAAATCGTGACGGACACCAAGCTGGCTGCCCCAATGGGCGGCGATGGCGCGGTTCCACAAGGCTTCGACGTCACCCTCCTCGACCTTGCCCTTGCCAACTTCGCCCTCGCTGCGCAGCCACAGCTTGTCCTCGTCGCGGCCGTACCAAGCCTGGACCTCCCACGCCTGCGCGTTGCCGCTGCGGCCGTGAACCGCTTCGAGTTGATCCAGCAGCAGCATGCCTGTGGCGCCCTCGCCGTGCATGTGTGGCGTCATCGGCCCATACGCCACGCCGCCGGAATAGTCCGGGCTGCGCGCATCCGCTGGCGGGCTGCCGCCTTGCATCGCCCGCATGTCCATGTCGGACATCGAGTCACGCCTCGGCGGCGCAGCTTCGGTCATGCCGGTCATCGGCGCGTGATCCATGCCCGCATGATCCATGCCGGGCATCGTGGCATGATCGTCCACCGCGGGCATCGTTGCCGGCTCCGCCGCGGCACTGGCCGTGCGCGCCGGCCTCTGCAAGGCGGGAATCGATCCGGAAGGCATGCCCGCGCGATCCATGCCATGCATGTGAGCGGCCGGCTTGATCGGAGCAGTTGGGTGGTGGCCCGCCTGATGCTTGACACTGGCAGCAGCTGCTGCAGGCGTCGCCACCGTCGTTGCAGCTGCGGGCATGCTGCCGTGATCCATGCCCGGCATCGCCCCCATGTCCATCGACATGGACGTGCCCGATACAGCCGGAGCACTTTGCGCGAGGCACGCGAATGGCCACATCGCCAGCATGGTCGCGGCCACGGCGACACGCCGAATGCGTGCTCGAAGGAGCCGGGTCGACACGCTCATGACACCACCACTTCGCGCATCATGCCCGCGTCCATGTGATACAGCATGTGGCAGTGATAGGCCCAGCGCCCCGGCGCGTCCGCGGTCACCGCGTAGCTGACGCGCTGTGCCGGCTGCACCGTGACCGTATGCTTGCGCAGCTGGAACGCACCCTGCGGATTTTCCAGCTCGCTCCACATGCCGTGCAGGTGGATCGGGTGATTCATCATGGTGTCGTTGACCAGCACGATGCGCAGCCGCTCGCCGTGCCTGAAGTGCACCGGCTTCGCATCGGCAAACTTCACCCCGTCGAACGACCACATGTAGCGTTCCATGTTGCCGGTCAGGTGCAGCTCGATCTCGCGCGATGGCTCGCGGTTATCGATCGGGCCACCTATCGTGTGAAGGTCGGCATAGCTCAGCACTCGGCGTCCATTGTCGCGCAGTCCCACGCCCGGATCGTCGAGATTGCTGCGCGGCATGTCGACCCGCATGTCCACGCCGGCGCCGTATTCGGTGCGCGCATGGCGCACCTTGGTCATCGTGTCGTCGCTCATTTCGCCATGTTTCATGGTCGCGTGATCCATGCCCTGCATGCCGCCATGCACGCCGGACGCGGCGCCCATGGTCATCGCACCCATCATGTCAGTCATCGCCAGACGCTGGCGGTGATCCATCGCGGGAACCTCGGCCTGCATGCCATCACGCGGCGCCAGCGTGCCGCGCGCGTAGCCGGTACGATCGATCGACTGGGCAAACACGGTGAAGGCGCGGTCCTCCTGCGGCTCGACCAGCACGTCGTAGACCTCCGCCACGCCGATACGGAATTCGTCCACCGCCACCGGCTGGACATCCTGCCCGTCGGCAGCGATCACAGTCATCTTCAGGCCGGGAATGCGCACGTCGAAGTACGTCATCGCCGAACCGTTGATGAAGCGCAGGCGGATTTTCTCGCCCGGGCGGAACAGTCCGGTCCAGTTGCCGGCCGGCGCGTTGCCATTCATCAGGTAGGTATAAGTGGCACCGCTGACATCACTGAGGTCGCCGGGGCTCATCCGCATCCGGTTCCACATGCGCCGTTTCGCCAGCGCCTCTTTCAAGCCCATCTCGCGCACATCGTGGAAGAACTCCGGCGCGGTCGGCTGGGTAAAGTTGTAGTAGTCGCTTCGCCGTTTCAGCGTGGCGAAAATGTGCTTGGGGTCGTCGTCGCTCCAGTCGTTGAGCATCACCACGTAATCGCGATCACTGGGATAGCGTTCCGGCCCGGCCGGCTCGATCACGATCGGGCCATACAGGCCGGTCTGCTCCTGGAAACCGCTGTGTGAGTGATACCAGTAGGTGCCGGACTGGCGCACCGGGAAGCGATAGACAAAGGTCTCACCCGGCGCGATGCCGTCAAAGCTGATGCCTGGCACGCCATCCTGCTGGAAGGGCAGCAGGATGCCGTGCCAGTGGATCGAGCTCGGCACGCGCAACCGGTTGGTGACACGCAAGGTGACGCTGCTGCCCTCTTTCCAGCGCAGCACGGGGCCGGGTAGACCGTCGTTGACGGTCGTCGCCAAGCGCCGCACCCCGGTGAAGTTCATCGGGGTTTCGCCAATCTCCAGCGCGAAATCGGTGCCGCTGAGCACGTTGGGGTGGTGGACACCGGTCAACGCGTCCGCACGGCCTGCCGCCCACGCGCCCGGCCCGAGCGGCAAGCCCATGCCGGCAGCAGCCACACCCCCCAAGGCCAGGCCCTGGACGAAGCGCCGCCGCGACGGGTCAATCACGAATCGTGATGAGGAAGACATCAATACTCTCCAGAGGCAAGCGATATCCGTGTGGACACCGACAAAAGGCCGGCTGCCGGTGGTCGACACGCGACCACGACGGGCAGGCCCCGATCAGGAACCAGGGAGAGTCAGACCGCTGGTGGCCGCAACGGAGGGGAGCCATGCACGAAGGGCGCGCTGCGCGGCGGCGGCGGTGCATAGCTGACGCTGATCGCGGACGGCGCCGGAACCACGGCCGTTGCGGCGGGCAGCGTGGCACTGCACACCGCTGCGCAATGGCAGCTGCCTTCAGTCATGCCACCGTGGCAACCGACCTGGGGACAACAAGACGGCGGAGGTTGCTTGACCGCCATGTCGTGGTGACAGCGCGCACCAGCCGCCGCTACCGCTGTCTGGACGGGGTGGAAAGGTGCCATTCCCGTCGTGCCCATCGGTGCAGCGGCCAATGCGTTGAAGGCAAGCATCACCCACGCCAGCACGCCCATCGTCCGAAGACGAGGTGAACGCGCGAGCAGCCGTAGCGAGAAGACCATCCGGCGAGCTTACCGGTGCGGACCGGACACCCTCAACTCTGGACGAGGGTTCAGCTGCCTCACGGCTTGGTGAAGCCCATATGCAGGGTGATCTTGTCGCCGACTTCGAGATTCGTCATCGACTTGGGCGGAAAATGCACGGTCAATGCCATCCCGCCAGCATCCACACCAACCATCCCGGTCTTGGCGTCGACCGAGGTCACCGAGGCCGCCATCTTGTGCATGCTGCCGTTCCTGGGGTGATGCATCTTGTGCATCATGCCCATGTCCATGTGGCCCATGCTGCTGGAAGCCGGCGCGGGCTTCATGCCGCCTGTATCCTGTGCTGTCACGGTAGCGGCAGCCATGCACAAGCCCAGTGCAGCCGTTGCAGCGATGATTTTCGGCGAAAACTTCATGACGGTGCTCCGCTTGAGGGACAGTCGGGCGAATGCCTGACCGGTTGCAGCTGCGCAACAGCGCGACCCTGCGCCGTCAGATGTACAGGAAAGGTTATGGCTGTGTGATACGGCGCCGGAAGCGGAGCACCGGCGCATCTATACTGACCACCCCGCCCGCCGTGACCGCCATGAATTATCGCCACGCCTATCACGCCGGCAATTTCGCCGATGTCCTGAAACACACCGTGCTGTTCGCCCTGATCGAGGCGATGCAGACCAAGCCCGCGCCGTTCTGCTACATCGACACCCACGCCGGCAGCGGCAACTATCCGCTGGATGGTTTCGAGGCGAAGAAGACCGGCGAGCACAAGGACGGCATCACACGCCTGCACCCGGCCGAAAAGGTGCCGCCGCTGCTGCAGCGCTGGCGTGCAAGCATCCTCGGCGGCGAAGGCAACGAGCAGGGGCTGAAGCAGTATCCCGGCTCGCCGTTGCAGGTGGCCCGGCTGCTGCGCCCGGACGACAGCGCCCAGTTGTGCGAACTGCACACCGAGGAAGCCTCCAAGCTGCGCGACCTGTTCCGCGGCAACCCGCAGGTGCATGTGCACCAGCGCGATGGCTACGAAGCGCTGAAGGCGCTGCTGCCACCGAAGGAGAAGCGCGGACTGGTGCTGATCGACCCGCCGTACGAAGCGCAGGAAGCCGAGTACAAGCTGATCGAGCAGGCGCTGAAGTCGGCCCTGCTGCGCTGGCCCACCGGCATCTATGCCGTGTGGTATCCGATCAAGCTGCGCAGCCAGGTGCAGCCGTTCCTGCGCAAGCTGCAGCACAGCGGCGTCAAGCGCATCCTGCGCGCCGAGTTGCTGGTGCATGCGGACGATTCACCGCTGCGCCTCAACGGGTCGGGCATGGTCATTCTCAACGCGCCCTGGAACCTCGACGACACGCTGCGCGAGCCGCTGCGCGCACTGGCCAGCCTGCTGGCGCAAGACCGCCCGGCTGAGGTGAAACTCGAATGGCTGCTGGACGAAGCGGGCAGCCAGCTGAACGTACCCAGCCCGCTGCCCGCCTCGCGACTACCGCGGCCGCCGGGTCGCCGCTAAGCTCCGGGCGTCCATCCCGCTTCCTTCAGGAGCACGTCCATGCGCATCCGTCCCGCTTTCCTGCTGACCCGCTTCGCCATGCCCGCCGCCCTGTTGTTGCTGGCGGCCTGCGCCCCTGCGCCGATCTACAAGACCACCACCGGCGCGGTCACGGCCGCGCCGTTCCAGGTCGCCCAGACACCGGAGAAGTTCACCGGCAACCAAGTGGTCTGGGGTGGCCGCATCGTGCAGGTCAAGGTCTTTGCCGACCACAGCGAGATCGAAGTGCTGGCCTACCCGCTCGATGCCTCGCAGCGGCCGAAGGCCAACGACAGCGGCAATGGCCGCTTCGTCGCGGTGATGCCCGGCTACGTGGAGCCGCTGGATTATCCGTCCGGTGCACTGATGACGGTCAACGGCAAGCTCAGCGGCAGCCGTGCCGGCAAGGTCGGCGAGGCGGACTACGTGTTCCCGCTGGTCAGCGTGGCGCAGTCGCACGTGTGGACCACCGAGGAGATGAACAAGGGCCGCAACAACGTCCACTTCGGCCTCGGTGTGGGCGTCGGCATCCACTGAGCCAACCCTGCAGCGAATCATTCCGGCGTCGGGTGCCTTAAACTTCACGGCCATTGTCGAAGGAGCCGCACATGTCCGGCCACGCCGCCAACCCGATCAAGGCCATCCTGCTCGCGCTGGGTGCCAACTTCGCCATCTTCGTGGCCAAGCTCGTCGCCGCCGTGATCACCGGCTCCGGCGCGATGATGGCCGAAGCGGTGCACTCGCTGGCCGACTGCGGCAACCAGGGCCTGCTGCTGCTGGGCATCCGTCAGACCAAACGCCCACCGTCGGACGAATACCCGCTGGGCTGGGGCCGCGCGCTGTACTTCTGGTCGTTCCTCGTGGCGATCCTGCTGTTCAGCGTGGGCGGCATGTTCTCGGTCTACGAAGGCGTGCACAAACTGACGCATCCCGAGCCACTGAAGTGGCCGTGGCTGGCGATGGGCGTGCTGGTGTTCGGCATCGTCGTCGAAGGCATCTCGATGCGCGGCTGCCTGCAGGAAGTGAACAAGGCGCGTGGCGACCAGAACCTGTGGACGTGGTTCCGCGAAACCCGCTCCAGCGAACTGCTGGTGATTTTCGGCGAAGACCTGGCCGCACTGATCGGCCTGTGCCTCGCCGCGCTGGCGATCGGCTTGACCATGCTCACCGGCAACCTGATGTTCGACGCGGCCGGCACCATTGCGATCGGCGCCCTGCTGATCGTGGTGGCCGTGCTGGTGGCGATCGAGGTCAAGGCATTGCTGATCGGCCAGGGCATGGAGCCGCGCCGCCGCGACGAGCTGATGAGCTTCCTGAAAAATCGCCCCGAAGTCGCCGAAGTGCTCAATCTGATCACCCTGCAGATGGGCCCCGACGTGATGGTCGCGGTAAAGGCGCGCATGCGGCAGGTCGCCAGCGACCGCGCGCTGATCGACGCGATCAACACCGTCGAGGCGGCGATGAAGGCGGAGTTCGAGGATGTGAAATGGAGCTTTTTCGAACCGGACAACGCGGACTGAGCCACGGCTCGCGAGACCGATGCCGGCACCTTCGTCAGCGCTTCCGACGCCTGCGTTAAACTTGGTCCCCTACGCACAACGAATAGCCCGCCCCATGCGCAATCCGCTGCAGGAACAACTGCTCAAGGCCGGCTTGGTCAACAAGGCCAAGGCCGCGCAAGTCGTGCGCGAGCAGGCGAAGAAGCACAAGGGCAAGGGACCGGCGGCACCGAGCGCCGAAGAGATGGAGGCGCGCCGGCTGCAGGCGGAGAAGGCGGAGCGCGATCGCGCCATCGCGGCCGAGCGCAATGCGCTGGCGCGGGCCAACGAGGCGCGGGCGCAGATCCAGCAGATCGTCGAAGCCCACAAGATCAAGCGCGAAGGCGAGATCCCCTACCGTTTCACCGACGACGACAGGATCCGCGACGTACTGGTGAACGAAGCCCTGCGTGCCCAGCTCGCCAGCGGCACGCTGGTGATCGTGCGCCATGGCCAGGGCTACGAATTGCTGCCGCGGGTCGCTGCAGACAAGGTGGTCGAGCGCGACGCCACGATGATCGTGCTCGACCACGGCCGCACCGAAACCGTCAGCGGCAACGCCGCTGATGATGAGTATTACAGGCAGTTCGAAGTGCCGGATGACTTGATCTGGTAGTGCCAGGCGCGTGCTGGCGGACATCGCGGCGCTCGATCAGCTGACCTGCCGCGCGCGATGGACCTGGACCCGGCGGCCGAATCGTCTACTCCAATCCCGGGCCAGCACGGTAGCGCAGCCTTGGGTCCCGGTGATCGATCGCGCGGGACATTCGTCACGGCGCACGCCTTTGCCACTCGCCCTGCGCAAGCGAGCTCCCGGCCCGACGCACACGCACCCGCGCGGCGTGAACCACTTGGCCTGCGCGTCTGCCATCCCCATCTCAGCTGATCACGGGGCCTGCATCCGCCATCGCCCCTGCCAATCAATCGGGAACCCGCATGAAAATTCTCATGGTGCTCACGTCGCATGACCAGCTTGGCCAGACCGGACAGAAGACCGGTTTCTGGCTGGAGGAATTCGCCGCGCCCTACTACGTGTTCAAGGACGCTGGCGCGCAGATCACCGTGGCCTCGCCGCATGGCGGGCAGCCGCCGCTTGATCCCAAGAGCGATGATCCGTCGGCGCAGACCGACGCGACGCGTCGTTTCAAGGATGATCAGGCAGCGCAAGTCGTACTGGCCAGCACGCACAAACTGCAGGACGTGAAAGCCGCCGATTTCGACGCCGTGTTCTATCCGGGCGGCCACGGCCCGCTGTGGGACCTGGCCGAAGACGCCTCATCGATCGCGCTGATCGAAGCCACCGTGGCGGCAGGCAAGCCGGTGGCCGCGGTATGCCACGCGCCGGGCGTGCTGCGCCATGTGAAGTCGGCCGATGGCAACGCCCTGGTGCAAGGCAAGTCGGTCACCGGCTTCACCAATACCGAAGAAGAGGCGGTTGGCCTGACCCGGGTGGTACCGTTCCTGGTCGAGGACATGCTGAAACAGAACGGCGGCAGCTACAGCAAGGCCGGTGACTGGCAGCCATATGTGGTGACCGACGGCCTGCTGATCACCGGCCAGAACCCGGCCTCCTCCGCCCCGGCAGCGCAGGCGCTGCTGAAGATGCTTGGCTGATCGATCGGCGCCACTGCGGCCGCGTGCGGCCGCACAGGCGCCCCCACGAACCCCCCCGCTGCAGCAGGTCCCAGCCGTTGCCAAACAGAAACTCCAACACCCCCACCCTGCCCGAGGCCAACTGGCGTGGCTACTCGCGCAAAATCACCCCCGCCGCAC